>QKDF01000150.1 GCA_003245395.1 Clostridia bacterium | reverse complement strand
GGTGCCGACCCGCAAACAAAGTTTTTTGCGGAAACATATATTGATGACAAGGAGTTCCCCGTCGCCATCCTGGGAGAAACCGGGAAACCCAGGCTTTTGCCTCCGCAAAAAATGGTCTTTACCGGCTGCGGCCTCACGCCGTACACCAGGCACAGCTTTAATCTTTTACGAAGGATTTTGGGGCGAATATCGTCTTCAATACAAGTTCATTTGTCCGTGTATTGCGTTCGTTTTTTCTCTGCAAAAGCGGCAGAAAAAGTGCTTGACAGACGCTTTAATTAAGCCTACACTTTCCTGCGAAAGCTGCCTCGGGAACTTTTATTTTACAAAAAAGGATCGTGTATGAAATGGAGGAAACCCCCAAACCCAACCCACCTCTTCGCGTCGGTCTGACCTATAATCTGAAGAGAAATCACACCGCCGGCGATGAAGAGGCCGAGTATGACAGCATGGACACCATTCTGGCCATCAAAGACGCTCTGGAGGGCGACGGCTGCCAAGTCGAACTGCTGGAAGCAACAGCAGAACTGCCGCAAAAATTATCGCGCGGCAGCGTGGACATCGTTTTCAATATCGCCGAGGGAACCCACGGGAGAGGCCGCGAAGCACAGGTGCCCGCCATCCTCAGCTATCTCCAGATTCCTTGTACCGGTTCGGATGAAACCACGCTGTGTATCGCCCTGGACAAAGCGCTCACCAAGCGGCTTCTCCAATCCCACCGTATTCCAACGCCCAAATATCAGATACTTTCCAGGCAGCAGCCCCATCTGAAAGGACGGTTTATCTTTCCGGCCATTGTAAAACCCAACACCGACGGCTCCAGCAAGGGAATCTCCGACTGTTCCATCGCCGAAAACCGGGAACAGCTGGAAGCCTTGGTCGCGGAAAAGCTCCGGGCCTATGGCCAGGATATCCTTGTGGAGGAGTACATTGACGGCCGGGAATTCACGGTCGGCATTCTGGGCAACGGCAACGACATCCGGGTCTTCCCCCCTATGGAGATCATTTACCTCGACGCCGACGCCAAATACCCGATTTACAGCTTCAACGTCAAGCAGAACTATCAGAAGTTCGTCCAGTACACATGCCCGGCGGAAATTGATGAAAAGACGCAGGCCGAGCTGATGGATACCTCCAAGAAAATCTATCAGATTCTGGAGTGCAGAGATTTCGCCAGAATCGATTATCGCCTTTCTCGGGACGGCCGTCCCTATTTTATCGAAATCAACCCCCTGCCGGGGCTCGCCCCGGGCTACAGCGATTTTCCCATGATTGCCGAATTTAACGGAATCGACTATGTCTCTTTGGTGCGGAGCCTGCTGGGCGCTGCGGCAAAAAGGTGCGGTCTTGCTTACGGAGTGCAAAAGGATTGATATGGACGCCAGCTTGTATAAACCGTACAGCAGTCCCGACTGGACCGATTGGAAATGGCAGTTCAGAAACAGAATCACACGGGTCGAAGAACTGGAAAAGGTCATCACGCTCAGCGAGGCCGAAAAGGCGGACATTTCCCGCTGCCTGAAAACCTTCCGCATGGCGATCACGCCTTACTACGCCTCGCTCATGGACCCGACCGACCCCGCCTGTCCCATCCGCATGCAGGCGGTGCCCACCATCAACGAAACCCGTGTGCTCCCCTATGAGATGGAAGATCCTCTGAACGAGGAGTGCAGCAGCCCGGTTCCCAACATTGTGCACCGCTATCCCGACAGAGTTCTCTTTTTGGTCACACGCCAATGCTCCATGTACTGCCGCCACTGCACCCGGCGCAGAGTCGTCGGTGAAGAGGACGGCGCCATCACCATTGCCGAGGTTGACGCCGCCGTGGACTACATCGCCAGAACTTCCCAGATCCGGGACGTTCTGATTTCAGGCGGCGACCCGCTGACCCTGCCCGACGCCGTTCTGGAACGTATCATTGAACGGCTGCGCGGAATCGATCATGTGGAAGTCATCCGGATCGGCACCCGCGTCCCGGTCGTTATGCCCATGCGGATCACGCCTGAACTGACAGCGCTGCTCAAAAAAAATCATCCCATCTGGATCAATACCCATTTCAACCACGCGCGGGAGCTCACACCGGAATCCGTCAAGGCGTGCGCGGATATTGTGGACGCGGGGATTCCGCTGGGCAACCAAAGCGTGCTGCTGCGGAATATCAACGACAACACCGAGACGATCAAGGAGCTGCTGCTGGGACTGGTCAAGGCCCGCGTCCGCCCCTACTATCTCTATCAATGTGACCTCAGCCGCGGGATCGGGCATTTTCGAACCAAGGTGGAAACAGGTATTGAGATCATGCAGAATTTGACCGGCAGCATCTCGGGATTCGCAGTCCCCAGATTTGTCATCGACGCCCCGGGAGGCGGCGGCAAAATCCCCATCAATCCGGAGTATATCGTCTCCATGGACGACAAAGAAGTGGTCATGCGCAATTACAAGGGTGACCTGTATACCTATCCCCAGCCAATCGATCTGCAAAAAAATGTCCCCACATAAAATCGCCGGGACTTCTATCCAAGATAATAAAGCTCCCGCGGCGCCATGTCCGCGGGAGCTTCCATTTTTTATTTAAATCAGGGCAGAAACCTGGGTTCAGGAGCGCCTGCTTTTTTGAACCGCCCAGACGTTTGCCGGAAACAGGATGGCAAGGAATACGACAAGCGCTCCCAGATACGGCGCCGTCTGTGCAAATCCATAGCCAAAAACCATGACGGATTTCATCGCGGCTCCTCCGTAATAGAGCGGCATGATATAGGAAATCCAGTTGAGGTGATACGGCAGCATATCCACAGGAATCAACCCGGAGAAGAAAATCTGCGGAACAATCAGAATGGGGATAAACTGAACCACCTGGAATTCGGATTTGGAGACGACGGAGAAGAAAATCCCCATCAGCACCGCAACTGCCGCAATCAGCAGCATCACCAGCATGGCCAGCCACCACGGGCCGGCAAACGGCGTTTTCAGGATGAATTTGGAGTACAGGATCATCAGAACGCTCTGTATCACCGCGAAAAAGCCGAAGCCCAGTGTGTACCCCAGCACCACGGAGCTGCTTGCAACCGGCGTGCGCATCAGGCGCTCCAGCGTTCCCTGGGTGCGCTCACGCACGAAGGAAATCCCCGCGAAGATGAAAATGAAAAAGAATGACAGCACGCAGAGCATGAAATAGGCCATGGAATCATACGTGCTCTCACTGTCGGAACCGTATAGAAGGTTCAGGCTGATTTCCATCGATTGGGACGTTTTGGGGACGGCAGACTTCAGCGCGCTTTGCACGATGTTGATTTT
>QKDF01000071.1 GCA_003245395.1 Clostridia bacterium | reverse complement strand
GAAACCGGACAGGCAGCCTCTGTTTCCGTTCCGGCGCCGATGAGCACGGTGTCCGGTACCGTCTCTGCGGTACATATGGTGAACCGGATTTCACCGGAAGGATCGAAGCTGTTTGAGGTGGAGATCAGTATTCCCAACCCCGGCTCTCTTACCGCCGATATGGTGGCGTCCGCTGTGCTTACTGCGTCCGGCGAGAGTGTTTATCCCTATGAGTCCGGGAAACTGGAGTACAGCCGTACCAGCGATCTGAAGACCACCGTCGGCGGAAAGATAATTTCCAGCAGCCTGCTGGACTACATGAGTGTGCAGCAGGGGCAGGTTGTCCTTCGGATTAACGGCGATGACAGCGACAACGAGCTGTTTGACCTGGAAAAGAATCTGGAGGAAGCCCAGAAGACGCTGGATACCGCCCAGAAGAATCTGGACAACTGCAATGCCGTGGCGCCCATTGACGGCACGGTGATGGGTCTGTCCATCGCCCAGGGGGACGAGGTGGCTGCCAATACTACGGTCATTACCATTGCCGACACCAGCACCATTCTCATCGACGCCACGGTGGACGAGCGAAATGTGAGCAATGTCAAGGCCGGTATGATGGTGACCATCGATCAGTGGGGAACGTCCTTCAACGGAATGGTGGAGTCTGTCAGCCTTAACAGCACGGCAGAAAACGGCGTTGCCAGCTATCCTATGGTGATTTCCGTGGACAATTTTGACGGAACCATGATGACCGGCAGCTATGTGAATTACTCGCTGGTGGCCAGCCAGAACGACAATTGCCTGGTGCTGCCCATCCAGTGCGTGAAATCCGTCCCGCTGGACGACGGTTCCACAGGCAGCGTGGTGTTTATCAAGGCGGACAGCAAGCCCGACAACGCAATTGATCTGAGCGTGCCGGTGGACGGCATCCCTGATGGATTCTGGCCCATCGTGGTGGAAACCGGTATTTCCGATGACTATAATGTGGAGATCAAGTCCGGCGTGGAGGAAGGCACCGAGGTGTTCACCGCCGTCCAGACGCAGAATTCCTGGGGTTATTAAGCTATGCTGATTGAACTCAAAGACGTATATAAGATTTATGGCGAAGGCCTGGAGAGCGAAGTCCGTGCGCTGGACGGCGTATCGCTTGTCATCGACCACGGAGAATTCGTGGCTGTGGTGGGTCAGTCGGGCTCCGGCAAGTCCACAATGATGAATGTGCTGGGCTGCCTGGACATTCCCACCCGAGGGGAGTACCTGCTCGACGGGCAGGAGGTGCGGGAGATGAGTGACCGGGAGCTCTCCCACATCCGTAACCGACAGATCGGATTTATTTTTCAACAGTACAACTTGGTTCAGAGCCTGAACGTGCTGGAAAATGTGGAGCTGCCGCTGATCTATCAGGGCGTCGGTTCTGATGAGCGCAGGGATATGGCGATGGAGGCGCTGGAGAGAGTCGGGCTTGCCGGGCGGCTCAAGCACAAGCCATCGGAGATGTCCGGCGGACAGCAGCAGCGGGTGGCCATCGCAAGAGCCATTGCCACCAAGCCGCCTATTGTCATGGCCGACGAACCCACCGGCGCGCTGGATTCCCACACCGGACACGACGTACTGCAGTTTTTGCAGCAGCTCAATAAGGAAGGGAGCACCGTAATTCTGATTACCCACGACAACGGCATCGCCGCCACCGCCCGCAGGATGGTGCATCTGGCGGACGGAAAGATTGTGGAGGATCTGGAACAGGAGGTGGATTGGCTGTGAATATTCGACAGGCGATGAAAATGGCATTCCGATCCATCCTGGGCAACAAGGGTCGCTCTGTTTTGACCATGCTGGGCATCATCATCGGCATCGCCTCGGTGATGACCATCGTTTCGACTATCAACGGCATGAATCAGGAATCCCTGCGCCAGATCGAGGCCATGGGTACCAACCGTATCACTGTGCAGGCCAGCCGCTACGACGGCCAGGATATTTTTCAGGATTTGTACAGCTACTGCCTTCAACTCAGCGACACTGTGGACGGCGTGACGCCCAACGGAAATTTCTCCGCCACGGTGGTCTATGGAGCCAAGAGCAGCGACGCCATGAATAACAGTATGCAGAACATGTGGTCGGGCAGTTCTGATGGCTCCACGCAGACTGTGACGGAGATGCCGCCCAACCTCTATTTCGGCAGCGACCAGTATGCTGTGTGCAACAACTTCCAAATCGGGAAGGGGCGGGACTTAACCCCGCTGGATATCAAGGATTATAAACAGGTCTGCGTGCTGGGCGCCCGTGCGGCGCAGAATTTCTTCAACTACGCCGACCCTGTGGGTCAGACGATGACGGTCAACGGCCTGCCCTTCACCGTCATCGGCGTCTACGCCGAAAAGGACCCGGACAGCCAATGGTCGCAAGACAACGTCATTGTCTTTCCCTATACGGACAGCCGCGTCCTGTCTCCGGGAAATGTGTTCAGTGAATTCACCGTCAAGGCCAAAAGCGCCGAGGCTGCGGTAGAGGCCACATCCCGCATCAACGGTTATCTGACGGGCCTGCTGGGCCAGAATCAAGAGAAGGGCTGGTATTACGTGCAAAGCGAGAACCAGTGGCAGCAGCAGAGCAGTGACTATGCCAACATGCTCAGCCTGGTGCTGGGCGGCATTGCCGCGATCTCGCTGCTGGTGGGCGGTATCGGCATCATGAACATCATGCTGGTCACCGTTACGGAGCGCACGCGGGAAATCGGCATTCGCCGGGCTATCGGCGCCCAGCGCAGCTCGATCGTTACCCAATTTTTAATCGAGGCGGCCATGCTCTGCGGCATCGGCGGCATCATCGGCATTGGCCTTGGAACGCTGGGAACCCGCGTGGCAGGAAAACTGCTGGTAAAAATGGACATTTGGCCGTCGGTAAGCATTACTTTAGCAGCGTTTGGACTGTCGGTGGTACTGGGCATCCTGTTTGGGATCTATCCGGCGGCGAAGGCATCCAAGCTGCAGCCTGTGGAAGCTCTGCGGGCGGAATGAGAAGGAGAGAGCAAATGAGAAAAAGAATCATATCGTTTTTGCTGGCGGTCTGTACCGCGGTGACACTGCTGGCCATCCCGGCAGGCGCGTCCGCTGCGGCAGCGGCTACCTTTTCCGACCTGACCGACCGGGATACGGCCGCCGCGGTGGAAAGCCTGCGGCTGCTGGGTGTGCTGGATGGCTATACCGACGGCACTTTCCGCCCGAACAACACGCTGACCCGCGCCCAGTTCTGCAAAATGGCGGTCTATGCGCTGGGAGCAGGCGATCAGCTGGGCCAGTACCGCACGGTCACGGTCTT
>QKDF01000090.1 GCA_003245395.1 Clostridia bacterium | reverse complement strand
GGCAATGAATGGACGAAGAACTGGATCCAAAGGTCAAGTCTTTAGCGAAGGCTCTGCGCATTTTGGAGAGCTTTTCCGTTCAGACCCCGGAATTGGGCGTAACGGAATTGGCCGAACTGAACGGAGTTACCAAGAGCAATGTCCACAATATTTTAGCAACGTTTCAGAACACCGGATACATTGAAAAGCTTCCCAATGGCAAATATACACTTGGACTGCGTCTTCTGGAATTCTCCTTTGTAATCAACCAGCATCTTGGTTATCCCCGGGCGGTCTATGACCTGCTGGTGGATCTGGCCAATAAGACGGGAGAAGTCGTCTATTTCGGGCTTCCCCACGGAACAGATGTGCTGTATCTGTACGTTGCCCACCCCATTGCCCGAATGCAGGAGCTTCCCTATCGTGACATGCTCGGCGAACACGCCCCGCTGTACTGTACCGGCATTGGCAAGGCCATACTGGCTGCTTACCCCGAGGAAGAGTGGGTCGACCACATCACCCACAGCCGCAGCCCCTACACCGCCAACACGATTCTGGATCAGAATGAGATTCTGGATGATCTGTGGCGAACTCGCCGCCGCGGATATTCCATTGACAACTGCGAACGCGAGGAACATATCCGCTGCGTAGGCGCCCCGGTCTATAACTCGGTGGGGCAGCTGGTCGCCGGAATCAGTACCTCCGGCCCCGAGAGCGTCATGACAGATGAAAAGCTTCTGCGCTGCTCAAAGCTGCTGCTGGATACCGCCATGCGCATGAAAGACCGTATTTACCGCTGATCCTTCGTATTTCAAACGCCTTCGGGCGAAGAAATAACAGTCCCCAACAAATAGTCATATTTTAAGGAGGATTTTTTGATGAAAACTTGGAAGAAAGCTCTTGCTCTGCTCGCTGCCGCGATGATGGTTTCCGGGATGCTGGCCGGCTGCGGCTCCAGCAGCACCGGCACTGCTTCCGGCTCCGCGTCCGCCTCCGGCTCTGCTGCCGGCTCCGACGTGGGCGATCCCGTCAATCTGGTGTTCTCCATCACGGCAGTACCCACCGATGCTCACGGCCAGGCACAGCAGGTCTTCAAGCAGAAGCTGGAGGAGATCTCCGGCGGCAACATGACAGTGGAGTGCTATGACTCCGGTACGCTGTACGGTCAGGACACGGAGACCGACGCTCTGAAAAACGGTGACGTGGATATGATCTACTCCAGTGCTTCCTGGCTGACCGACGGCTCTCCCTGGGTATCCATGTTCACAGCCGGCTATATCTTCCAGAGCTATGACCACATGACCTCCGTCCTCAACGGCGATATCGGCAAAGAGGTTTTCCAGAAAATCGCTGACGAGCAGGGCGTCCTGCCTCTGGGCGCTTTCTACCTGGGCACCCGTGAGATTTCCCTGTCTGAGGATCGCGCCATCACCACGCCCGACGACCTCAAGGGTGTGAACCTGCGTATGCCCAACTCCGAAGCCTGGGTATTCCTTGGCAAGGCCATGGGCGCCAACCCCACGGCCATCGCATTCAACGACCTGTATCTGGCTCTGCAGACCGGCACCGTAGACGGTCAGGACAATCCCCTGCCCACCGTCAAGTCCGCTAAGTTCTATGAGGTTCAGAAGTCCATCTCTCTGACCAACCACCTGGTGGATTCCGTATGGCCCACCATTAACCTGGAAAAGTGGAACTCCCTGACCGACACCCAGAAGGGCTGGGTCATGGAAGCTATCGACGCCGCCCGTGATTATTGCGACACTGCCAACCTCAAGACCGAGTCCGAGGTTCAGGATTTCCTGAAGCAGCAGGGCATGAAGATCTATGAGGCCGACGTTCCCACCTTCGCCGCGCATGTGCTGGATCAGTACCTCAACGACAGCGTCTCTTCCACCTGGGATATGGACCTGTACAAGCAGGTTCAGGATATGGCGAAGTAATTTCCCCTGCAAAAAGCTGGGGGGCTGAAATGCCCCCCAGTTTTATCCTATTTCTCTTGCTCTCCCTCTTATTGAAAGGAGCTGTACACTTTGAGTGCTTTAAAAAAGCTGTGGCGCTTCGTACGCAACTGCGTGGAGCTCTACATTCCCATTTTGTCTTTTGTCGCCCTCTTCCTAATTTTCTGTTTTCAGGTCTTCATGCGCTATATTGTCAACAACCCCCAGTCCTGGACGCTGGAAGTGGAACAGATGTGCTTTCTTTGGCTGGTTCTGCTGGGCGCTTGCTTTGCCCAGCGGGAAAAAGCACACGTCACATTCACACTGCTCTATGACAATCTGAGTGTCAAAGGCAAGGCCATTACAGCCATGCTGGGCAATTTGATTATCTCCGTCACCTTTCTGGCGGCAATCATCCCTTCCCTGCACTATATCCTGGGCCTGGCGGCCCGCGCACAGGTCACCAGTATTTTGAAAATTCCCAAGACGCTCGTCTTTTTTCCCTATGTCGTCTTTCTGATCATTATCCTGATCTATACTCTGCTGGACATCTATGAGGAAATCATGGTTCTGCGAGGAGATCAGCACTATATCGACCGGATGCTGCAGGCAAGCAAGTCTGAAGCCGAGCAGGCCGTTGAAGCGGCCAACGCTCAAGAACCCATCAATTTAAATATTAACTTTGAAAACTACGGAAAGGAGGACAAATAAATGCTGGCCCATTTGCCCTTAATCTCCTTTCTGATTGTATTTGTCCTGATTTTTCTGCTGCGTATGCCCATTCCCACCGGCATGATCGCCGCATGCATGACCTATTTCCTCGTCGGGGCAGCACTGTCCAATCAGCCCATGGGCGCCGCTCTGATGGGTACGTCGGGAAGTCTGCATCTGGTAGCGCAGAAAACCATTGAACAGGTCTTCACCAACAACACACTGATCGCAGTCCCCCTGTTTATCTTTGCCGCCAACATCATGAATGCCGGAAAAATCACCGAATATGTGTTCGGCGTGTGCAAGGGTCTGGTGGGGCGCTTTCACGGCGGTCTCGCCCACGTAAATATTCTGGCCTCCCTGGTATTTTCCGGCATGACCGGCTCCGCCGTGGCGGACGCCTCCGGTCTTGGCAAAATGGAGATCGACGCCATGCGCCAGGAGGGTTATGACGACGGTTTCAGCTGCGCCATCACCGCCGCCTCCGCGACCATCGGCCCCATCTTCCCGCCCTCCATTCCTATGGTCATTTACGCGATGCTGACCAACGCCTCCGTGGGTGCGCTGTTTATGGCCGGCATGGTTCCCGGCGTACTGCTTGCCCTCGCTCTGGGCGTCTACGTGGTAATCATCGCCCGCAAGCGCAACTATCCCCGCAGCGCGCCTCCC
>QKDF01000286.1 GCA_003245395.1 Clostridia bacterium | reverse complement strand
TCGGAACTTCAATTGTTTGTTCCCCATGTGGAAAACAGAAAGGTGAGGTGTTTGCTCTTGAGTATCATTCGCGCCGTCATGGTACCGCATCCTCCCATCATTCTCCCTGAGATCGGTCACGGGGAAGAGGCCAAAATCCAGAAAACCGCTCAGGCCTATGCTGCCGCCGCGCAGTTTGTTGCACAGGCGCTTCCGGACACAATTGTCATCACATCACCCCACAGTGTTTTATATGCCGACTGGTTCCACATCTCGCCCGGCACATCTGCCCGAGGCAGCTTCGCTTCCTTTGGCGCTCCCGGCGTCCGAATTTCCGCTGAATACGATCAGACCTTTATTGCCGAGCTCCGCCGCACCGCGCGTCAGGACGGATTTCCCGCCGGAACAGAGGGGCAAAAGGACGCCTCTCTGGATCATGGAACTATGGTGCCTCTGTACTTTCTGCGAAAAGCTTACGGTGATACTCCACTGCCCCCCATTCTCCGGATCAGCCTTTCCGGTCAGCCTCTGGCCGACCATTACCGGCTTGGAATGATGATCCGGGATACGGCGGACAAGCTGGGGCGGCGTGTGTGTGTCATTGCCAGCGGCGACCTTTCCCATCATCTGAACCCGGACGGCCCCTACGGATACCGCGCCGAAGGCCCGAAGTATGATGAACAGCTCATGGACGTCATGGGCCGCGGGGCTTTTGGCGAACTCTTCTCTTTCCCGGATGCTTTCTGTCAGGCCGCTGGAGAGTGCGGACACCGCTCCTTCACCATCCTGGCAGGCTGCCTGGACGGTTTATCCGTTCAGGCGCAGCGGCTGTCTTATGAGGGGCCTTTCGGCGTGGGCTACGGCGTGTGTCTGTTTACCCCCGGTGAGGCCGACGAATCCCGGCGGTTTCTCGCGGAAGAATTGGAGGCCGAGAAACTCCGGCTGCAAGAACGAAAGAAACTTGAGGACGCCTATACCGGTCTGGCTCGTTTGGCCGTGGAAACCTTTGTGTCCGGAGGTGCGCAGGCAGAGGTTCCCTCCGGTCTGCCTGAAGATTTGACAGGTCGGCGTGCCGGCGTCTTTGTCTCCCTGCATCTGCGAGGACAGCTGCGCGGCTGCATCGGGACCACGGAGGCAACTACGTCCTCCATCGCCCGGGAGATTATCCAGAATGGGATCAGTGCCTGCTCACGGGACCCGCGCTTTCCGCCGGTGGCTCCCGACGAACTGCCGCTGCTGGAATACAGCGTGGACGTTCTGGGAACCCCGGAGGACATTCCCTCGCCCAATGATTTGGATGTCAGGCGTTACGGCGTCGTCGTTACCAGCGGGTACCGCCGGGGACTGCTGCTGCCCGATCTGGAAGGTGTAGATACCGTGTCGGATCAGATCACCATTGCAAAGAGAAAAGCCGGCATTCGACCGGATGAAAAGGTCAAGCTGCAGCGCTTTAAGGTAGTTCGTCATGTCTGAGTCCGGCAATACAAGTGAAATCATCTGCCCGGTCTGCTTTCATCACTGCCGCCTTGCGCCGGGACAGACCGGACTATGCCGTGCGCGGAAAAACGAACTTGGCAGCAGCATCTGCATCAATTATGGGAAAATCACCTCTATGGCGCTGGACCCAATCGAAAAAAAGCCGCTGGCCCGCTTCTATCCGGGATCAAAAGTTCTGTCGGTGGGCAGCTTTGGCTGCAATCTGGACTGCCCCTTCTGCCAGAACGACTCCATTTCCTGCGCCGGAGCGGAATCGGTTCCATGGGAATCCGTCTCTCCAGACCGGCTTGCGTCTCTGGCGGACAGTCTGCGCAGCCGTGGCAATCTGGGTGTGGCATTCACGTATAACGAGCCGCTGGTGGGCTGGGAATACGTCCGCGACGCCGCCATGGAAATTCGGAAACGGGGAATGAAAACGGTGGTCGTTACCAACGGTTCGGTTTCCGTGCCGGTTCTGGAGGAAATCCTGCCCTGGACAGATGCCTTCAACATTGATTTGAAGGGCTTCACTCCCGAATGGTACCGCTCTTTGGGCGGAGACCTGGACACTGTGTTGGCGTTCATCCGAAAAGCCGCTCCCTCCGCCCATGTGGAACTGACCACTCTGATCGTCCCCGGCGGCAACGATTCTATCGCGGAAATCCGAAATCTTGCCGCCTGGGTGGCGTCCGTGGACAGAACAATCCCACTGCACATCACCCGCTTCTTCCCCCGCAGGAATCTGGCAGACTGCGCTCCCACGGACATCGCGCTGCTGTATCGTCTGGCTGATGCGGCGAGAGAAACCTTAGAGACAGTTTTGGTGGGAAACGTATAGCAGGACAATCCCGTGTTTTCCGCCCAAAGTTATTGATCCTGATTCTCTCCGGGGTTGTCTTTCTTCGTATCAAATCCGCCCAGTTCCTCCGAAAATTCCGCGTTCGCCGCACGGGCTGCGCGTGGCCTTTGCATCTGCCTGCGCTCCCGGCCATGATACCACATGACTCCATAGGCTGCGGCATAGAACATAACCAGGCAAATCCCCGCGGCCAGCCCGGCCCCTTGCCCTTTTACAAATGGCATACTGGCAATCGCCGCCAGAAGTGAGACCAGCACAAAAACGGACGTATACGGAAACCCCTTCATCTGGCAATTTCCATCGGGCGGGCAGCCGTTCTTCTTTCGGAACCGGATATGCGTGGCCATAATCACCGTATAGGAAAAAAGAAGCGCGAAGCCGCCGGAACTGATCAGGAAAAGGTACACGCTCGGAAAAAACAATCCAAACCGCAGGGCCAGCAGCATGGCCGCCCCCGAACACAGAATTCCCCGGTAAGGAACTTCCCCTCTGTCTCGCAGCCAAGGGGGTGCCATGTGCTCCTCGGCCAAGGATCGCATCATCCGTCCCAGGGCAAACATCGCCGCCAGCATGGTGGACAAAATTGCGGTGATCAGCACCACATTCATGACATCTCCAGCCCAAGGCAGCCCATTCTTTTGCAGAGCCATGACAATTGGACTGGTATTTTCGTTGATCTGCGCTGTTGGGATCAGCGGCAGCAGCAGGAAAATAAACGCCACGTACAGTCCCACCAGCACAATCACCGTTTGCCGGATCGCTTTTGGGATGGTCTTATGAGGATTTTCCGCCTCAGACGCCGCCAGTCCGATCACTTCAAAGCCCGCATAAGTGAACATCACGATCAGCATGCTTCCGGCCAGCCCTGTCAGTCCGCCCGGAAGAAGTGTTTCTCCTTTCAGCGCTCCGAGCCCCACGGCATTTCTGCCGGGAAACAATCCGGTGATCAGCATAGCCGCAATCAGAATGAACGCCGCAACCGCAAACAGTTTGAACGCGGCAAGTACACTC
>QKDF01000135.1 GCA_003245395.1 Clostridia bacterium | reverse complement strand
CTTGTGGTTTTCTTTGGACCATATTACATATTTCATATTCAACTCTCCAGCAGCTACCGTTTAATTGCGGTCATTATTGCATTTTCCATCAATTACGCCGCCTACTTTGCGGAGATCTATCGTGCCGGCATCGAGTCAATCCCAATCGGCCAGCAGGAAGCTGCACAGGTGTTGGGATACAGTCGCACACAAACTTTTTTTAAAATCATTCTGCCGCAGATGGTAAAACGCGTGCTCCCGCCTGTGACCAACGAAGTCATTACCTTGGTAAAGGATACTTCACTGGCCTTCGTAATTGCATACCCGGAAATGTTCACATTAGCCAAGCAAATCGCAGCCCGCGAAACCAATGTAATGCCTTTGTTTGTCGCAGGTCTGTTCTATTTTATCTTCAATGCCGCAGTGGCCTGGGGCATGGAGCGTATTGAGCACAGCCTTGCCTATTACAGCTGAGGAGGTGGCATACTTGAATGTTATGGAGTTGGAGAATGTCCGGAAATCTTTTAATGGAAATCTGGAGGTTTTGAAAAACATCAGCATCAACGTGAAAAAGGGCGAAGTAGTTGCCATTATCGGCCCCTCAGGCTCAGGTAAGTCCACCTTGCTGCGCTGCGCTACTCTGCTGAGTGAAATGGACAGCGGCGAACTTTCTTATTTAGGAGAAAGAGCCGCTTGGAACGACGAAAATGGAAACAGTGTCTATACAAAGAATCTGAAGAAGATCCGCAGCTATTTTGGCTTGGTTTTTCAGAACTTCAACCTGTTTCCCCACTATACTGTCATGAAAAATTTAACGGATGCACCGATATCCGTGGCCGGTCGAAGCAAGAATGAAGCTGAGGCCAAAGCACGTACACTACTGCAGAAAATGGGGCTGTCTGACAAAGAAAATGCCTATCCCTGCCAGCTTTCTGGCGGGCAGCAGCAGCGAGTTGCCATTGCCCGCGCCCTTGCTATGGAACCGGAAATTCTTTTCTTTGACGAGCCAACTTCCGCGTTGGATCCAGAACTGACCGGTGAGATCCTAAAGGTCATTCGGCAGCTGGCACAGGAAAAGATGACGATGGTGATTGTCACCCATGAAATGACGTTTGCCCGTGATGTGGCAGACCGGGTGATCTTCATGGATGGCGGTGTGATTGTGGAGCAAGGAGATCCACAGTCGGTGATCAGCAATCCAAAAGAGGAGCGCACCCGGCAGTTTCTTGCACGATTTACCCAATAAAAAAAACGCCCCAAAGACTTCAGCAGTCTTTGGGGTGTTTTTTTAAGAACGTTTCCTGGGGATCAGCAACAGCTGTTCATCCGATATGTCCGCATCCTCTTCTAGATCATTGGCAGTAAGAATCGTTCCAATAGTGGTATTATAGCGCTTGGCCAGATCCCAGAAAGACTCCTGTTTGCCTTTGCTTCGCAGAACAAGAGACGGTGCACTGGACAAATCCTTAGGCGTCTCTGTGGAGATTTTGGCGGAGGACACACAAACCCGCTTCTTTTTGTTCACCGCTTCGGCATGAAATTCCACCGCAAAGCGTGCCTCAATACCACGTTCACTCAAACTCCCCTGCGGCTCCTCCGGACAAGTTGCACGAGCGGATACGCGGCAGTCCTCGGGTAAATCCAGCTGGCAATTTACATCAACATTCCGCTCTGCCAATAGGGCAGCGCCACCCTCATCCAGGTAGAGCGCACGCACCGTAACGCCCGTCCGCAGTACTGTGACCGTTCCTTCTCTGCTGACGGAAACCGCCCCTGGGACCGCGGAAAGGAATAAGATTGAGTCGGCTACCACGCCGATCTCCAGCATCTCTCGCACTGTTTGACGCCGAACCAGCGTTTCAAAATAATCCGTCATCTGCATCGGCTTTGCTTCGTAGGATAAATCATACGCCGTACTGTATAGGTCACTGAGCAATGTGATGTCTACTTCCTGATGTACGATTGCCGTAGCATGAACATACAGAGTAACAGAAATCTTTCGGCTGTCATGATCTCCGTCTACCTGAAGATCGGTGCCTGTAAACTGAAGGCGCACGCAAGCTTCAGCATTTTCCGATGCCCCATCCACTTCCATAATCTGTGAAAATGGAAGTTCGCCGGAGGCAGCACAGCAGCCGCCCTCGGTGGTGCGATATAGGAGATTGACGGAAAACAATCCTTTGAAAATCAGCTTGCTGCCCAGAATTTTCGTCTCTGTCACATTGCCGCAGACCCGGCTGGTCAGGATTTCTACAGCGCCGGGTTTTCCCGGGGACAAATCCAGCTCGTCTGAAAATGTAAAATCTTTTTCCGAAATATGTGTAAGTATCACTGTACGCTGCTGCTCCTGCCGCTTTTCAACGCAAAGTCCCGGGTCCGTCTGTGTATCGGTGGAAACCTCCATCGGTAACTTGCGGTAGCCGGTCAGTCGTGTTACCAGCTTGCAGTGCGTCAGGACCTTACGCGGATTAAGCATCCGGGTTTCCAGAAATTCAGGCTCTGTTTCCGCAGATATCACAATGCATTCTGGCAGAGCTTTTGCCTCTGTCTCCGCAGAAAACGGCATTGCAAAATCCAATGTACGAATACCGCTTTCGCCATCTGGCGTATAGAGCACCGTCACGCGTACCGTTCCTGAGACCTCTGCCTTCCCATCCCGTACTTCCCTGCTGTGAAGGAATACCCGCCCCTCCGTATCAATGATGCGAGCAATATCCGGGCAGTAGTCGGGTACGATCGTTTCTGCTGTTTCCTCTTGTGTTAAAGTTTGCTCGCCGCCAACGTCATATGCGTCAAAGCGGGATTTTTTCAGTTCCAATTCCATCTTCTGACCATCCTTTCCCGGCCGTTCCTATTCTGCTTGTATCCTATGAGCGGCCGGGTAGGCTTATTCCTTCATTTTGAACAAGCAGCGTAGCAGACCTCTGAGCATTTTCGGGGATTTCCAAACTACGATTTTCATAAAGATGTACTCCTTTCTCAGTGCCGGATGCAGGCGCCCCCGCAGACAATCAGAAGAAATGCGACAAGAAACATCAGAAGCCCTGTCGGGAAGGTTGCTACAACCAGAATTCCGAGACCCACTGCGATGGCACAGTATCCAACCCACCAGTTATAGCCGCCACCGCCGCACCCTTTGCGAAACATTCCGTCGCACCTCCTTTTCTGTTTCAGTATATACAACACAGCGTTCAAAGGTGCAAAGGGCCGCGCTGTAAAATTCAGCGCGGCCCTTCCTTATTTTTTCTTATCTTCCCAATCTTTTAATGGTTTGAGTTCGCCCCAAAGGCGCAGATAACTCTCATGTCGGCTTTTCTGGATCTTACCTTCCAGGACAGCCTGCAAAACGGCACATCCCTTCTCTTTTGTGT
>QKDF01000199.1 GCA_003245395.1 Clostridia bacterium | reverse complement strand
GGACAAGCCGGGTGATCCGGTTATCGAGCTGAAAAACGTGGACTATCAGAAGCACTCCAAGCACAACGGCCTTAACGGCATCAGCTTGACTGTGGGGCGTGGCGAAGTGGTGGGTGTCGCGGGCGTGGACGGCAACGGACAAAGTCAGTTGGCGCAGGTCGTCACCGGCGTGCTGACTCCGGATGCCGGCGAGGTGGATATGAAGGGCTCCAAGGTGGGCAAGTTCACTCCCAATGGCTTTATTCTGGAAAACGTCTCCCATATTCCGGAGGACCGCAACAAAATGGGCTTGATCGGGGACATGTCCGTCAAGGACAACATTGTCCTCAAGTCCACCGAGTCTCCCGAATTTTCCGAAGGACACGGTTTTCACCTGAAAAAGAAGGCCATCCGGGATTTCGCCTTGAAAATGCAGGAGAAGTACGACATCCGCTGCGCCTCCATCGAGCAGGAGGCCCGCAACCTCTCCGGCGGCAACCAGCAGAAGATCATCCTGGCCCGGGAACTGGAGGGCGATCCCGATTTGCTGGTGGCGGTGCATCCCACCCGCGGACTGGATATCGGCGCCACCCGCTTTGTACATGATACCATGATCCAGGCGCGGGAGAAGGGCTGCGGCGTGCTGCTGATCTCTGCCGACTTTGACGAGGTGCTGGAGGTCTCCGACCGCATCATCGTCATGTTTGAAGGACAGGTGATGGGCGTCTATCCCGGCAAGAATCCTCCCATCGATGAGATCAGCCTGGCCATGGCCGGTAAGTGAGGGAGGGCAGTATGAAAATAAGAGACAGAATGCTCAGCGTGCTGGTGCCGCTGATTTCCATCCTGCTGGCCTTTGTCATCGGCTGCATCATCATCGCAGCAATGGGGGCCAATCCCGCCGCCGCGATTGGCTCACTGTTCAAGGGAGCCTTCGGTTCCCCCAACAACATCGCAACCACGCTGGTCAAGGCCACACCGTTGATTTTTACCGGCCTGTGCGCCTGCTTTGCCTATCGCTGCGGTGTGTTCAATCTGGGCGGTGAGGGCCAGTTTATCATCGGCTCCTGCGTCACCTGCTGGGTGGCCACCACCTGGGGCATCGAGGGTCCCGGCGCCGCCATTCTTTGCATGGTGCTGGGCGCTGTGGCCGGCGGTATCTGGGGTGCCATCCCCGGTATTTTGAAAATTACCCGCGGTCTCAATGAGATGATCGTGTCCATCATGCTCAACTATGTGGCCACGCTGTTCATGGGCCTGCTGTATACCAGCCTGCTGCGGGAGGGCAGCGTGCCCCAGACCGCGGCAGTACCGGATGCCACCCAGATTCCCCGCATCATCTCCAATCTGAAGGTGACTTGGGGCATTGTGATTGCTCTGGCGGTGGCCGCTGTAGTGCAGTATTTCCTGTTCTCCACCTCCCGCGGCTTTCAGATGCGGGCCGTGGGCCTGAATATGACCGCCTCCAGGTTCAACGGCTTTGCCGTCAACCGCTATATCCTGATCAGCTTTATCGTCTCCGGCGCCATCGCGGGCCTGGGCGGCAGCGTGGAGCTGCTGGCAACTCAGTTCCGTTTGATCAGCGGCTTCGCCGTGGGCTACGGCTTCGATGGCGTGGCTATGGCGCTCATCGCGCAGCTTAACCCCGTGGCTACGGTCGTGGTGGCCTACTTCTTCGCCGTGCTGCGTACCGGTGCCACCACAATGCAGGTCATGACCAAGATTCCTACCTCCGTTATCGACATCATCCAGGCGCTGGTGATCGTGTTCGCCGTGGCGGGTCTGGCGCTGGTGAAGCTGCCCCAGATCAAACAGTTTGTAAACGGTCGGCTGGGAAAAAACCGGAAGGAGGCGCAGTAAGATGTCCTGGAGCTTTATGGGAGACCTGATTCTCTCCACCCTCCGCATGGCCACCCCCATTCTGCTGGTGGCGCTGGCAGAGCTGTATTCCGAACGTGCCGGCATGGTCAACATCGGTCTGGACGGTCTGATGACTTTCGGCGCACTGTCCGGCTTTATGGTCTGCTTTATCTCCGGCAGCCCCTTTCTGGGTGTCGTTGCGGGCGCACTGGGCGGCGTTTTGATCAATATGATTTACGCCTACTGCACCATCTCCCTGTGTGCCGAGCAGATTGTCTACGGTATGGCCATCAATATTTTTGCACCGGCGCTGGCGTCATTTGTCTACCGCGTGTACTTTGGTATCAGCTCGACGCTGGCACAGGGCGCCCTGATGCCCACGCTGGCGGCGACGCTTTTTCCCAATTCTGCTTTGAAAAATTCGTTTCTGGGCAAACTGCTGCTGGATCAGACGCCCATGGTCTATTTTGCCTACGGCATGGTGATCTTTACCGCCATCTTCTTTAACCGTACCAAGGCGGGCCTGAATTACAAGGCGGTGGGCGAATACCCCAAGGCCGCGGAAACCCTGGGCATCAATGTCGTCCGACAGAAGTATATCGCCTGCCTGATCTGCGGTGCGCTGGCCGGCGTCGGCGGCGCGTATCTGACCACTTGTTATGTCAACACGTATTCCGACGGCGTGGTGGCCGGCCGTGGCTTTATCGCCCTGTCCGCCGTCATCTTTGGCCGCTGGAACGCCGCTGGCGTCATGCTGGCCTGCCTGCTGTTTGGCTTCTGCGATGCGCTGCAGCTGCGGCTTCAGATTGTCAGCCCACAGACGCCCTACCAGTTATTCCAGATGATCCCCTATGTCTGCACGCTGGTGGCATTGGCGGCCTTCGGCATCAAAAAGGCCGGGCCCAAATCCAGCGGTAAGCCCTATCGCCGCGAGGAGCGGTAAGCACCAGTCACCTGCCCTTCCAAGGGCTTGTTGATAAATCTTGTCATATCTTAAAATATTTTGGAGGAACGTGAAATGAAGAAAATTTTGGCACTTGTTCTGGCGCTGTCCATGACGCTGGCCCTGGCGGCCTGCGGCTCCAGCACCACTCCGGCCGCTTCCGGCTCCGGTACTGCATCCGGCAGCGCGTCCGGCTCGGCCGGCGGCAAAACCTATAAGGTCGCCATGGTCTGCGATTCCAGCATCTCCGACGGCGGATGGGGCGCTGCCTGCTATAACGCCATGGTGTCCGCCGCCAAGGATCTGGGATGGGAGACTCAGTATATGGACTCCATCGCCCAGTCCGACTATGCCAGCTCCATGGAGAGCTTCTGCCAGGCCGGCTTTGACATGATCTTCCTGCCCGGCAACCAGTACTCCGACGCGACCGTCCAGGTGGCCAAGGATTATCCCGACATCGCCTTTGCCGTCCTCAACGGCTCCGAGAGTCTGCCCACCGACAACATCACCTCCATCCTGCCCAACGCCGATGAGATCGGCTATATGGCCGGAGCTCTGGCTGGTTTGATGACCAAGA
>QKDF01000316.1 GCA_003245395.1 Clostridia bacterium | reverse complement strand
ACGTTTTTTCCCCGTTGATGGAACAGCCGGTGCGCTGCGAGCTTTTTGACGACGAGATCGATTCCCTGGGTGAATTTGACCCGGGCACACAGCGCCGGGTCAAAAATGTCAAATCAGCCCACCTGCTGCCGGCGGCGGAGGTTTTGCCCCACGCTGCGCCCGGTGGGATTGCGGGCTTGGCGCAGGCGCTGGAAACCGAAGCGGAGCGACTGGAGAAAAAACAAAAAGATACCCCCGCGATCCAAACGCTGCGCGGCGATGCCGCCCGACTTCGGGCGGGTGAGGCGCTCTCTGGCGTGGATCGATATCTGGCGGCGGTGTATCCGCAGATGACCAGCGGCCTGGACTACCTGCCTGCCGATGCTCTGGTGGCGTTCAGCGAGAGCGGCCGGGTGGACGAACGGGTGAAGGGGGCTGTGCTGGAATGGAAGCAGACAGCGGAGGCGCTGATGGGTGCCGGCGTGCTGGCGGGCGCTTTCGCGGGGCTGAGCTTGACTGCGGAGGAATTTTACGCCGGCGTGTCCGACTTCCCTATTCTGCTGGAAAATTCCCTGCCCGCGTCCCGGTACCCCCTGTCCCCAAAGGGACTGGTGAACATCAAGGCGAAGCAGCTCTCCTCCTATGGCGGCAGTCTGGAGACCGCGGTGAGCGATCTGGAGCACTATCGGAAAACCGACAGCGGCGTTCTGATGCTCTGCGGCAGCGAGGCGCGGGCGAAAAATCTTCTGCGTCTATTGGAGGAGCGGGATATCCCTGCTGTTCTGGACCTTTCGCTGCGGGCTATGCCCGCTGCCGGAGAAGTGCGTTTGGCGCTGGGCACTCTGTCGGCAGGCAGCGAATGGCCCCAGCTAAAGCTGGCCGTACTGACGGAGGGGCAGCTCACAGCGTCTCCCAGAAAAAAGCAGAAGCTCAAGCACGACACAAATCGGCAGAAGATCCAGTCCTTTACGGATCTGTCTCCCGGAGACCTGGTTGTCCATGCCCAGCACGGCGTGGGCCGGTTCGTGGGCATCCGCAAGATGCCTGTGGACGGCGTGGAAAAGGACTATATCAAAATCGACTACGCCGCGGGCGACTGCCTGTACGTGCCTGTTACCGCCCTGGATCAGGTGAGCAAATATATCGGCGGCGGAGAGGATACGGAGCACACCCGCCTGAACAAGCTGGGCGGCACCGAGTGGGCCCGCACCAAGTCCCGGGCCAAGGCGGCGGCCAAGGATCTTGCAAAAGGACTGATCGCCCTGTATGCCCAGCGGCAGAAGCTGCCCGGCTTTGCCTTCTCTCCCGATTCCACCTGGCAGCAGGAGTTTGAAGACGCTTTCGACTATGTGGAGACGGACGACCAGCTGCGGGCCATTGCCGAGATTAAGAGCGACATGGAACGCGCCCGGCCCATGGATCGGCTGCTGTGCGGCGACGTGGGGTACGGCAAAACGGAGGTAGCCCTGCGGGCGGTGATGAAATGTGTGCTGGACGGCAAGCAGGCGGCCATTTTAGTGCCCACCACTGTGCTGGCCCAGCAGCACTATGCCACGGCCATGGGCCGTTTTTCGGGGTTCCCGGTCACCGTTAAAGTTCTCTCCCGCTTCACACCTGCCAAGGAGCAGAAGCAGATTCTGGAGGCCGCCCGCACCGGTACGCTGGATGTGCTGATCGGGACGCACAAGCTGCTGCAGAAAACGATGCAGTTCAAGGACCTGGGCCTGCTGGTCATCGACGAGGAGCAGCGCTTCGGCGTCACCCATAAGGAGCGTTTAAAGGAGCTTGCCAAGCAGGTGGACACGCTGACGCTTTCGGCCACGCCCATTCCCCGAACGCTGAATATGGCCCTTTCCGGACTGCGGGACATGAGCACCATTGAGGAGCCGCCCGCCGACCGCCAGCCGGTGCAGACCTATGTTCTGGAGCACGACTGGGGCGTGGTGGAAGACGCCGTCCGCCGGGAACTGGCCCGGGGCGGACAGGTGTATTATCTCCACAACCGGGTGGAGTCCATCGCCGTCACGGCGGGAAAGCTGCAGAAGATGCTGGGGCCGGAGGCCCGAATTGTGATCGGACACGGGAAAATGGGCGAACAGGAGCTTTCTTCCGTTATGCAGGCCATGGTGGATGGGGAAGCTGATATTTTAGTGTGTACAACCATCATAGAAACAGGCATTGATATTTCCAACGTGAATACACTGATTATCGAGGACGCGGACAGGATGGGCCTGGCCCAGCTCCACCAGATCCGCGGCCGGATCGGGCGCAGTTCCCGCCGGGCATATGCCTATTTGACCTACCGCCCGGGCAAAGTGCTGCAGGAGACGGCGTCCAAGCGCCTCAACGCCATCCGGGAGTATGTGGAATTCGGGTCGGGCTTCAAGATCGCCATGCGGGATCTGGAGATTCGGGGCGCCGGTAATCTGCTGGGACCAGAACAGTCCGGCTATCTGATGTCCGTGGGCTACGACCTGTACCTCAAGCTGCTGGAAGAAGCCGTGATGGAAGAAAAGGGCGAAACACCGGTCGTATCCGCCGACTGCTCCGCCGATTTGACCGTCAACGCCAACATTCCGGAGCGGTATGTCCCCTCGGCAGAGCAGCGAATGGATCTGTACCGCCGGATTGCCGCCATCCGCACGCAGGAGGACTCGGGCGAGATCCTGGACGAACTGATGGATCGTTACGGCGACCCGCCCAAGGCTGTGCTGACACTGCTGGACGTGGCGCTTCTGCGCGCTGCCGCCCGGGAGGCCGGCGTGACCGACATTACGCAAAAGGGCGAAAAGCTGCGGCTGCAGCTTGGCGTGTTCCGGCCCGAGGCCCTGGCCGCGGTGTGTGCGGAGGCCAAATACCGCCAGGTGCTGACTCTGTCTGCCGGTGAACAGCCGGCCTTGACCCTGCGTCTGCGGCCCAAAGCCGATGTGCTGGAGACCGCCATGGCACTGGTAGACGATCTGCGTCTGGCCAATGCCGATACAAAAGAGAAGGAGAACAGCCATGTCTGAACAGGAAGAGAGAAAGAACGCCGGAAAATCTCCGGTGGGCGTATTTTTCCACAAGTACGGATATCTGGTGGTCACCGCTTTGGTGATGGTGGTTCTGTTCCGGGGAATTTTTCTTCTGGGCTTTGTCACCAGCGGCTCCATGGAGACCACGCTGCCCACGCACTCCGTATTTTTAAGCTGGCATCTGTCTTATCTGCTGGGCGATCCCGTACCCGAGCGGGGAGATATTGTCCTTTTTAAGAGCGACGAACTGGGTGAGGATCTGGTCAAGCGGGTCATTGGTGTACCGGGGGATACGATCAGTTTTTCCGAGGGCTATGTCTATGTCAACGGAGAGCAGTTAAAGGAGGACTACCTTCCTGTTCAGGGGATCACCT
>QKDF01000161.1 GCA_003245395.1 Clostridia bacterium | reverse complement strand
CCTGTAGCAAAGCCAATTGCAACATTGATTTTTCTGCCGTTCAATATGTTTCCCCCTTTATTCCATCCTATTTTTCCTGCTATTAGATTTTAATTATACCATAAAATGGAATATTTTGCAAACGAACCGATTGCAGGGCAAGCAATTAGAAGTTTTTTGTCCAATACGGAAGTTTCAAATGTAAAGCTGCCGCCGGAGATTCCGGCAGCAGCTTTGCAGTCAGGCAAGCGAAATTTTTCAGAGCGAGGTGGCCTTAGCAGCAAGTCCATTCCCTGTCTGACGCGAGCGCCTGCTCATTGACAGCAGAGACTTGCCGTTCGTCACCGACTGCGCAGATATGCCTGTGCAGCGTGAGCGGCATTGGCTCCGTCGGACATGGCGGTCACAATCTGATAAAGCGGTTTGTGCCGTAGATCTCCGGCAGCAAACACGCCGGGGATTGGCGTCGTACCGTCCTCCTCTGCGCGGATAAACCCGCTCGGCAGCACCAATGCGCCGGGCAAAATCTGTGAGTTCGGCTGCATACCAATTGCAACAAATACACCGTCCACCGCAACGGTCTCACTTTCACCGGTTTGGAGATTCTTGACACGAACCTTCTCCACTTTGCCGGTACCCAGGATTTCCTCCACCTCGCGATGGTAAAGGACCTGGATATTGGATCGCTTTTCAAACTGCCCCTGCAGAGAATGAACGGCAGGCATCTGCTCTCCATGATAAATCACAATCACATTTCGGCAGATATCCGAAAGCTCCAGCGCATAGCCTGCCGCGGTATTGCCGCCGCCCACCACCGCAATGTCCTCGTTTTTGAAAAAATTACCGTCGCAGGTGGCACAGTAGGACACGCCCCGGCCTGTAAAGGCCTCCTCTCCGGGAACCTGGAGTTTTCTTCGCTCAGAACCCAGCGCAAGGATGACCGTCTTTGCCTCGTAACGGTGCGCCGCTGTCCTGACAGCCTTGGCCTCTCCGTCCAGTTCCAGCTCAACAGCATCCTCCATAATGATTTCCACGCCGGCATCCCGAACATGGTCTTCAAAATCCGCCGCAAGCTCGGCGCCATAGATATCCTTGAAGCCCGGATAGTTGTCAATCCGGTAGGTAAGCGCAGTCTGTCCTCCGAGTGACATTCTCTCCAGCACCATGGTGGAAAGGCCCGCACGGGCCGTATAGATGGCTGCGGTCAATCCTGCGGGGCCTCCACCGACGATAATCACATCATACATGCTCTCCATCCCTCCAGTCTTTTGTGCGTATTTTCCGAATATCTCTCAAAGCGCGGCATCGAGAATCGGCTCCAGCTCTTCCGGTGTCACGCTGGATTCGAATCTGCTCACGACTTGGCCCTCCCGATCAATCAGGAACTTGGTGAAGTTCCATTTGATCCCGTTACCCTCCAGATTTTCCGGATAGTGCTCCCGCACCACCTGTTCGATCAGCCGTCCGGCCTCTTTATCAGTCTCATAGCCCTTGAACGGCGCTGCCTCCGTCAGAAAACGGTAGAGGGGGTCAGCCTGTTCACCCCGCACATCGATCTTGGAAAACAGAGGGAACGTCACGCCGTAATTCATCCGGCAAAACGAGGAGATTTCGTCGTTGCTACCCGGCTCCTGGGCAAGAAACTGGTTGGAGGGAAAACCAAGAATAACCAGGCCACGATCCTGATACTTTTGATAGAGCTTCTCCAAACCATCATATTGCGGCGTAAAGCCGCACTTGCTGGCCACATTTACAATCAGAAGCAGCTTTCCCGAATACGCCGAGAGGGATACGTCCTTCCCCTGGATGTCTTTCATTTTAAAATCATACACTGTCATTACAAATTCACTCCTTTTTATTATTTCGCCGGACGAAGCAGAGCATATATACCGTCGTGTCCTCGTCCGAACAGATGGAACATTCCGCTTTGCACCAGAAAACAGCTTTACTCTCATGGTTCCTCAAATGTAGAATTTCATCGACTCTCTGAAAATAATTTTAAGCCACATCTAATGCCTTATTGCTCAGCGAACACTGCCTTTTCAACATCCGCAAAAGACGCAGCACCCGAAATGATGCCCCCCTTCTCCATCCATCTCTTAAATTTCATACCAAGCACAGTCTCTCCGATAAACGCAGCGCCCGTCACGGCATCCCCGGTCACCGCTGCTGCGGCATAGCTGTCCGTGCTGATCCGACGATATATTTTCATATCCGGGGCAGTTTCCATGGAGCCAACAGATAAAACAGAGATGTCGCCCACTTTCATCAGCGGAGATGGCAATATGGCATGATAGACTGCATCTCCGCCGGCGGCATTGGTTCCGGCAACCTCTCCCTGCCGGGCGGCGATGGCCATCAGACCGGGAACCGCGCCCTGATACTCCGCCACATCCCCGCAGGCATAAATTCCGGGAACATTTGTGCGCATGCCTTCGTCTACTAAAATACCGTGGCTCGTCCTGATCCCACACGTTTTGGCAAGCTCCAGATCCGGTCGTACACCTGTTGCGGCGATGACGCAGGCGTCATCCATTTCCGCCCCGAAATCAGCGGCTTCTCCGCAGCATACCGTAATATCTTCTTTCTGAAGCAACCCATCGAGGAATTGCCCGCCCGCTTTGTCAAACTGCTTTGAAAGCGGATAGCTGTGGACCGATACCGCCACGCTGCAGCCCAGCTTCACCAAGGCAAACGCCGTCTCCAGACCCAGCACACCGCCGCCGATAATAAACGCCTTCTTTTTCTCCCGGCACTGTCTGTGGATTTCCAGTGCGTCGTCATAGGAGTGCAGAGTATATACCCGCCGCCCCGACGGAAGTCCCGGAACCTGGGGCTGTGCTCCGCAAGCAAGAATCAAGGCTCCATACTTTGTCGTGCTTTCGTCCTGCCACCGGACACTTTTTTCCTTCGGATCAATGAAAACCGCCTTGTGAGATGGCAGCCATTCCACACCGTTCTCCCGAAACCAATCCTCGCCTGACATCCGGATGCTCTCCATTGGGGCGCCGTTGGTCAGAATTTCCGACAGCCTCGGCCGCCAGTACGGCAAATAGGGCTCTTCCCCTGCCAAAACCACCCCTTTCTGTCGCCTTCCGGCCGCCTTTGCGGCACTGAACCCGGCCGGCCCGGCTCCTAAAATTAACACGTCTGCATCCATGTTTTCATCCCGGCTTTCACATTATTGAAGCTTTCTTCTAAATTCCTGATTTTTCCATTATACATGAAAAATTTACTGATTTCACCAGTTTTGGACTTTCTTTTAAAGTAGCACGTTCATTTTCAGCTTGCTGGTGCAATTCCCACAGACCATTCTAAAGAGACAGAGAAATTGGCCTTTTTCTGAAATTGAATCCCTTATTTTCAGGTCATGGTATTCCGGGTCAAATAT
>QKDF01000004.1 GCA_003245395.1 Clostridia bacterium | reverse complement strand
CTTGTCTCATTGATTTTCGCAATTATTATACTGTTAAACGATTACCCTTGTCAAGCAGTGGCAAAAACTTATCTTTTTTGGCAAAAATCTCCGCCTTATTCTATGTAAAATGCCAATCCCGCTGCTAAAAAAACGGGTCCCGGCCAAATTGACCGGGACCCGTTTAGAGCGTCTTGCTTACAGCAAGCCCATCAGATTAAAGGTAAGAACCAGGCCGGAGAACACGATGGAAACCGTAGAGCACAGCTTGATCAGAATGTTCAGGGACGGGCCGGAGGTATCCTTGAAGGGATCGCCCACGGTATCGCCCACAACGGCTGCCTTGTGGCAGGGAGAACCCTTGCCGCCATGATGGCCGGACTCGATGTACTTCTTAGCGTTGTCCCATGCACCGCCGGCATTGGACATGAACACGGCCATGGCAAAACCGGTGACGGACACGCCGCCCAGCAGGCCCACAACACCCTCGGCGCCCAGGATCAGGCCGGTGGCGATGGGAACAATGATGGCCAACAGAGCGGGGGCGACCATCTCGTGTAGAGCACCCTTGGTGCACAGGCCCACGCAGGAAGCATAATCAGGATCGGCTTTACCTTCCATGATGCCGGCAATTTCCTTAAACTGACGACGAACCTCCACCACAATGGACTCGGCCGCAACCTGCACGGCACTCATGGTAAATGCAGAGAACACAAAGGTCAGCATGGCGCCGATGAACAGGCCCACCAGAACCGTGGGATTGGTCAGGGACAGATCCATATTGCCGATTTTTGCATCGACGATATTAACGTAGGATACCAGCAGCGCCAGGGCCGTCAGAGAAGCGGAGCCAATGGCAAAGCCCTTGCCGGTAGCGGCAGTGGTGTTGCCCAGAGAGTCCAGTGCATCGGTACGGTCGCGGACTTCCTCCGGCAGGCCGGCCATTTCGGCAATGCCGCCGGCATTGTCGGCCACAGGGCCGTAAGCGTCGGTAGCAAGCGTAATACCAAGGGTGGAAAGCATGCCGACAGCGGCAATGCCAATACCGTACAGGCCCTGGTTAAAGTCGCTCGCGCCTCCGGCGGCATAGAAGCTGATGATGACACCAGCCGCGACAATCAGAATGGAAGCCATGGTGGACTTCATGCCCAGGGACAGTCCGCCGATGATAACGGTGGCTGAGCCGGTCTCGGAGGACGCGGCCAGCTTTTGCGTGGGCTTATAGGTATCAGACGTGTAATATTCCGTGAAATAGCCGATGGCGGTACCGCCGACCAAGCCGCAGAGAATTGCAATGTACACGCCCAAGGTGCCAACAGTGAAATAAGTCAGAGGGGCTGCGGCGATTGCGGACAGAACAGCTGCCAGATAAGTACCGGTACGCAGGGACGTCAGCAGAGATTTCTGCGTGGCATCTTCTTTCGTCTTAACAAAGAAAGAGCCGACAATGGAACACACGATGCCGCACACAGCCAGCAAAACGGGAAGAACCATGCCCTTGAAGCCATAGCCCGCTGCCGCAGCCAGGGCAAAAGTAGCAAGGATGGAGCCTACATAGGACTCATAGAGGTCGGCGCCCATGCCGGCCACGTCGCCCACGTTGTCGCCCACGTTATCGGCGATGGTCGCGGGATTGCGGGGGTCATCTTCGGGGATTCCGGCTTCCACCTTACCCACCAGGTCGGCGCCCACATCGGCAGCCTTGGTATAAATACCGCCGCCCACACGGGCAAACAGGGCCATAAAGGAAGCGCCCATGCCGTTCATAACCATAATATTGCCCAGTTGGTTCGGATCAGAGATACCGAAACCATAGCGCAGCAGATGGAACCAGATGGAAACATCCAGCATGCCCAGGCCCACCACGGTAAAGCCCATCACGGAGCCGGAAGAAAATGCCACGCGCAGTCCCTTGTTCAGGCTCTCAGATGCAGCCTGCGCGGTACGGGCGTTGGCGTTGGTGGCAATCTTCATGCCGATGAATCCGGCCAACATGGACCAGGTACCGCCTGTCAGAAAGGCGAAGGGCGTGAATTTTGAAAGCATCTGCCCGCCGGTGGCAAAGGCCATAATCAGCAGGATGATGAATACCACCACAAAGACTTTTGCAACGGTGGTGTACTGCTGCCGGAGATAGGCGTTGGCGCCAGCGCGGATAGACGCGGCAATTTTCTGCATTTTCTCTGTTCCTTCAGAGTAACTCATGACCTTCTTTTTCTGCGTATACGCAAAAATACCAGCCAGGATACATCCTACGAAACCGACCCAAAACATGTTTTCCATGAGGGCTCCACTCCTTTTCGATTTGGTAGTCACAGTGCCTAACTATTGTAGCACACACCTTAGATTTTTCAAGAAAATATTCTGATATTACGTTGTTTGGTCAATTTTTTCTTCACTTTTAACAAATTATCATACGATCCGTTCCTCCTTTTTTATTTATTTACTGAAATTTTTCTGTGTTTTGCGCCTTTTTTCCTCTTTTTACGCAAAACCGCCGGACACCGCTGCAGCGGCGCCCGGCGGTTTATCAATACACCAGGTCGAACGCCGTAAAAACCCAGCGTCCATCTACTTGCGCATAGGGGAAGGAGTAAAATTCCACACCGGTAACTGTATGCAGGTCTTGTCCCAATAATTCCACAGTTACATTCACCAGAAAGGAATTACCGCTCTTCCGCTCCGCCTGCGCGGTTACCGCACCTTTGTCCGCATCTCGCCCCCGGCTGGCCGGAACGACATACAACGCACCGTCAATGTCACGGTACTGTGGCGTCTGTACATCAGGCGGCAGCATCTGGTCTACCACCGACTCTGCAAACAGACTCCGCAAATAGGTTTTCAGTTCCTCCAGCGTGCTGATTCCCGCATAGCTGACTCGCTGATATCCTGTATTGCCTTCAAAAACCATTGGGCCGTCCGAAGGTATCGTGTCCAGATCAAACCAGCTGTAAGCTGTCACAGCCCGGTCATAGGCCGCCAGCACTTCCTCCTCTGTCAGATCGCGACTCTCCTGCATAATCTGCTCCGAGCTCATAGAGCCGGAGGCCGCAAATACAGTATCCGACGACGTTCCCGCAACCGCCGCCTCGGTACTTTGAACGCCCGATGCGGCGTATGACGCGGAAGTACTCTTACCGGATGCACATCCCGCCAGCAGGATCCCAGTCAGCACCACGGCTAAACATTCGATCCTCTTCATTTTCTCTCTCCCACTTTTATCCGGGTCACCCCGCCCGGTCCACTCTATTTCTCCTATATTATAAGGCTATCACAACACGCAAAGATAATCCACTGTTTTCTGAGGATTTTTACAGATTTTGGCGGGTTTTTATCGGAACTTTCCTACGCGGTGCAAGGATCAAACTGAACCATGCAAACTATATTGATAAGAGCGGATCTTC
>QKDF01000266.1 GCA_003245395.1 Clostridia bacterium | reverse complement strand
TCATCATGCTGCGTGTGGTGGACGAGTACTGGCAGGAACACATCGACGCCATGGAGGATCTCAAGCAGGGCATCCGTCTGCGGGCCTATGCCAACACCGATCCCGTCATCGCTTATAAGCAGGAGTCCCTGACCATGTTTGAAGAGATGATCAACGCCATTCAGAAGGAAACCGTTCGCCGGATGTTCTCCGTCCGTCTCAAGACCAACGAGGAAGTCAAGCGCGAGCGCGTGGCCAAGGGCATGGTGGAAAACGTGGGCGGCGACGATTCCGCTCCCGCCAAAAAGCAGCCCCGTAAGGTTCAAAAGGTCGGCCGCAACGATCCCTGCCCCTGCGGCAGCGGCAAAAAGTATAAAAACTGCTGCGGCCGGGACGCCTGAGTCACGCTCTCTATAAGAGCGGCTGATATCGTCCCTCATACAACTTCATGTCTGCCCGCGTCCCCTGTTCTCCTGCCGGAGGGCAGGGGACGCATGTTTTTATGCGGGCGGCTGAATGCGGATTGCAGAATTGCTGCAAACTTTCAGGAATAGAATGAGGCGAATGGCTTGATTCTATCCAGAGCGGGCCGTTTCGCCGGAATCCAGAACTCTGCGTCAAAGGAGACCAAATCATGCCCTTTCTAACCCATCAGCAGGATTCTCTTGTTTACTATACCGCATCGGTACTGGATGACGCCCCCGGTATCGTTCACGGTTTTTCCACTCGTCTGGGCGGCGTCAGCAAAGCTCCGTACGATACCTTGAACATGGCTCCCAACCGCGGCGGAGACCGCCCCGCGGTGGAGGAAAATTACCGCCGTTTCTGTGGCGTCATCGGCGCCGACCCCATGCGCCCCGTACTGGCGCATCAGGTCCATGAGACCACGGTTTTGCCTGTCAGCGAAGCCGATGCAGGCAAGGGGCTCTGGAAGGAACGGGACTTCACGGCCGATGCTCTGATTACCAACGTGCCAAACCTCCCTCTGGTCGTCTTTTCCGCCGACTGCGGCATTTTGCTGCTCCATGATCCGGTCGCAGGCTGCGTGGGCGCGGTTCACGCCGGCTGGCGCGGCTGTGCCGCAGGAATCGTGGAAAAGGCGGTGCAGGAGCTGCAAAGACGCTACGGGGCCGCGCCGGAAAATCTTCTGTGCGCCATTGGCCCAGCAATCGGTCTTTGCTGCTTCGAAACCGATGGGGACGTGCCCCAGGCCATGACCGATGCTTTGGGTGCAGCTGCCGCGCCCTATCTGGAACAGCGGGGCAGCAAATGGCATGTGGATTTGTCCGGTCTGAACCGGCAGTGGCTGCTGCATGCCGGCGTCCTTCCGGAACATATCGACACGAGCAGCCTGTGCACTTACTGCCATCCGGAGCTGTTCTGGTCCTACCGCCGGGTAGGCGGCGTCCGAGGTGCACAATGCGCCATGATTGCTTTGAAATAATACGGATGGTTTCCCCACAGCCTGAACGCCTTTGGGAGGAATTATGAAACACCTCACTCAAGTCTTGATCTCTGTGCTGCTGCCGGCTTTGCTTCTGACCGGCTGCTGGCAGGATGGCATCACGCCCGACGACGGTGTGCTGCCGGCTCAATCTGCCGACGCATCGGAATCTGCACAGCAGACCGCTTCCCTGCCTGAAACACTGTCACTATCCTACTACCCCAATCAGCCTCTGGACCCGATCACCTGCCCCGACGGTGCACAGCAGACCATCGCCGCTTTACTGTACGAAGGGCTGTTCGTACTGGATGACCAGCTGGCTCCGCAGCCTCAACTGTGCTCCTCCTACACATACGATCCCGCTACCCTGACTTACGTGTTTACCCTCCGTTCCGGCGTGCTGTTTTCCGACGGAACGTCGCTGTCTTCGGGGGATGTGGCGGCAACCTTAAACCGGGCACGAAACTCAGAGCGCTACGGCGCCCGGATGGCTCAGATTACCTCGGTGAAAGCGGCAGACAATGCTGTGCTGGTTACGCTCTCCGCCCCAAATACGGGCCTGCCCGCCTTGCTGGATATCCCCATTGTAAAAGCTGGCACACAGGATAGCTCTGCCCCTGTGGGAACCGGGCCCTACCGTTTTGTTGTCGACGATACCGGCACTTATCTGGCCGCCAACGAACACTGGTGGCAGGGAAACCAGCAACCGGTGGCAAAAATCGCGCTGCTTTCCGCCCAGGATGAGGACATTCTCCTGTACCAGTTTTCTTCTCATGAAACACAGCTAATGACCGCAGACCTTACCAGCTCGTCGCCCATCAGCGTTACGGGCAGCATCAGCTTTCACGAGGCTGACACATCGGTGCTGCAGTATATAGGAATCAACGTGCACAACCCTCTGCTGGCCCAGCCCGCCGTACGCGCGGCCCTTAATTTGGGTATCGACCGTGCACAGGTGGTGGGCGCATTTCTTTCAGGGCACGGAAAAGCTGCCCAGTTTCCCGTGTCTCCATCCTCTGCGGAGTACCCTTCCGACCTGACGCAGAGCTATTCTTACGACGCTTTTGCCAGTGCCATGAAGGCTGCGGGCTATGATTCCGGAAACTTCCGCTCCCTGACGATGATCGTCAATCAGGAGAATAGCTTTAAGGTCGCTGCGGCCAAGCAGATTGCCGAGGCGCTCTCTGCTTTTGATCTTAAAATTGAAGTAAGCGTCCTACCCTGGGACGAATACAAGGCCGCTCTGGAAGCCGGAAACTTTGACCTTTTCTACGGGGAACTGAAGCTGACTGCCGACTGGAACCTCAGCTCCCTGCTCTCCACCGGCGGAGCCTTGAATTACGGCGGCTTTTCCAACGGAGCGCTGGATTCCCTGCTGTCTTCCTATGCCTCCGCCAATGACCGCACAAGCGCCATGAAGTCCATTTGCCACCTGCTGCGCGTCCAGGCTCCCATCCTGCCAATCTGTTTCAAAACCACCTCCGTTCTGACGCAGGATGGTGTGATTGACAATCTTACGCCTACCGCGGCAAATCCATTCTATCAGTTCTCCGCCTGCACCGTGCATCTGTCAAAATAAGCAAAAGCCGTCCGGATAAAAGTCCGGACGGCTAAAAAAAAGCGCCTCAGCGGAAAGCTGAGGCACTTACTTTATATTTCTCAGATAACATTCAGGACCAGGGTCAGCACCACAAACACGCCGCCCACCCATTTGGTAGCCCGGGCCAGCTTGGCATCTGCGGTCTTGGCCTTATTTTTAGACAGGAAAGAATCGGCAACGCCGCCGATGGCACCGGACAGTCCCGCGCTCTTTCCAGATTGAAGCAAAACCACCACGGTCAGCACAATGCCGCACAGAAGCTGCAAAATCGTCAGAAACAAAGACATATTGAAAACTCCTCCAAATTACTGCCCCCGCCAAAAACCGCGGTTGCTATATTTACAGACTTTGATGATATCACAAAAGCGCCCGGTTTTCAAGGGGAA
>QKDF01000137.1 GCA_003245395.1 Clostridia bacterium | reverse complement strand
GTTTTTGCGAATATATTCCCACCCTGCCGGAGAAGTGGCAATTATCATTTTTAATCGCTCCGCCGGATCAACCCGGAAGGTAATATGATCAAACGGGATATCAGACGCATCCAAACTGACCACAACCTGACAGGGTTGATCCTTCTTATTCAGTACTTCACGGCGCTGCACGAACAAATCCTCATCCATACAGTGGTTGATATTGGACGGCTCGCTGCACAGCGTGTTGGCGCCAATCAGAATTCCGTCGGAGTATGCTCGCAGTACGTTCAAGCACCAAAAATCCCCGGCGGCACCCGCCGGATCCAGATAGTTGGTCCGCGCAATTAAAGGGCCTTCCCGGTTATCCGCATAGGCCATCTTTCCATCAGCGCTCAAAACAATAGAAGAGATCAGATAGGGACGAAATGGATCCGGTCTCGGAAAAATCACTGGAGTTGGATAGTAATCCTCTGCGTCCGGCAAAGATACGCCTCCCATTGAGCGTCGGCGCAGGTCCTCCAGAAGCATCTCATTACAATAAATCGGGTTAATTTTCAGTTCCTTCTTCGGCGTACGGAAATATGTCAGACGTATATTTTCCATTTTTTCATCCCGCCGGCCGCTCAGCACGCCACACATGCAGCTTCATCTGTTTTCCCAGCCATCAGCAGACCGATTGTCTCATAGTTGGCATCTTTTCTATCCATTTCCCCCAGGATGCAGCCTTCATAAATAACGCCAATGCGGTCACTGATCGCCATAATTTCATCCAGTTCCGTAGAGACCAGAATAACCGCACAGCCGCGATCCCGCGCCGAGACAATCTGCTGATGGATAAACTGCGTGGCGCCGATGTCCACGCCGCGGGTCGGATGGACAGCCAGCAACAATTTGGGCTGTTTGTCCAATTCCCTGGAAACCACCAGCTTCTGTTGATTGCCGCCGGACAGGGAGTTGATGTCGTTATCGGCATTGGGCGTTTTAATATCATAATGCTCAATTAGATATTGAGCCTTACTATCCACTTTTTTCCAATCCAGGAAAAATCCTTTTGTAAACTCTTCACTGTAAAAGGTATCCAGTACCAGATTGTTGCGGATGGGCATTTTCATGACAACGCCCATCCCCTGACGGTCTTCCGGGATGTGGGCTACCCCTTGATTCAAAATCTGCCGTGGCGTCGCGCGGGACAGATCGACTCCGCAAATTGCAACCCGACCGTTTTTTTTGCAGAGGCCTGCGATTCCCCGGATCAACTCGCTCTGTCCGTTCCCGTCCACCCCTGCAATTCCATAGATCTCGCCGGCGTGTACCGTCATATTCAGGCCGCGGACACGCTCCACACCCTTTCCATCCCGAACGCGCAGGTCTTCCACTTCCAGGACAGCCTCTCCGGGTCTGTGCTCTTCTTTCCCAATATCCAGGCAGACATCTTTGCCCACCATCATACAGGCAAGCTCTCTGGCATTGGTGTTACAGGGTTCCACACTGTTTATAACTTTACCCAAATGTAAAATCGTAATTTCCTTGCTGATCTCCATCACTTCATTCAGCTTATGACTGATAAAAATCACTGCTTTGTCCTCTGCAATCAGATTGCGGATGGCCTGGAAAAGTTCCCGCGTCTCCTGCGGAGTTAAAACAGCCGTAGGTTCATCCAAAACCAGCAAATCACAGTTCTTATACAGCGCTTTGATAATTTCGACCCTCTGCTGCTGGCCAACCGTCAGTGTGGAAATTTTGGCATACGGGTCCACTGCGAGGCCGTATTTGTGTGAAATTTTCAAAATATGATCGGCCACTTCTTTTTTATTGATGAATGCCCTTTTCTCATCGAGACTTAAAATCACATTTTCCACCACTGAAAGCGTCGGTATCAGCATGAAGTGCTGATGAACCATACCGATCCCGCAGTCAATCGCAGTTTTTGGCGAATCGATTTTTGTCTCTTTCCCGTTCACATAGATTGCGCCTTCATCCGGCTGTGCCAACCCATAGAGCACATTCATCAGCGTACTTTTGCCCGCTCCGTTTTCCCCCAGCAGAGTATGCACTTCTCCGCGCTTAAACCCGATGGAAACATGGTCGCAGGCAACGGTTCCCGGATAAATTTTTGTAATATCCCGCATTTCAATATAATCCATAGATGCGTCGACCCCCTTCTTTTTTCCGGACTCAGTCCCAGCCGCAGCATATGCGTCTGTTCGTTCCTAAGTCGCAAAACTCCGCCTGAATCACCAGACACAGAAGCTTTTTACTTGTGCCAGGAAACACCGCACAGAGCGGGAAGTCTCCGCTCCATGCAGTGTTCCTTGCTTCTATCAAAGTGTTTTCTTTGATAAAACCGGCACGATGTACGATTACTTATTCACCAGCGTAGAAAGATCCACACCATCATGTGCCTGCTGCCACAAATCCTGGAGTTGTGCCTTCTGATCGGCGGTCAGCTTGTCCGCATATTTTCCGGAATAGTCCGTCAAAGTAACCACGCCCACCGTGGCATCCATGTTCACAAATCCGGCCTTCAGGGTTCCCTGTACGGCCTCATCAATTGCGGTCTCGATGCCCAGCTTGCTGTTCTGCACAACACTGATAAAGACGCTTTCACCCACAGAGCTCTGATCGGAAACAGCGCCCACATCCATCAAGCCTTTTGCATCGCACTCTTGAACCGCGCCCATGCCCGCAGCGTCGGCGTTCTGCGTAACAGTATCGCAGCCCTGCTGAGCCAGAGCATCCACAGCCTGCTTCGCTTTCAGTGCGTCATCCCAGGAGCCGGTGCAAACCGTGATTACCTTACTGTCCGGATTGATATATTTGGCTCCGGCAATCACACCATTGTTCCAATCCGCGGCAGTACCGTCCTGAGACGCGCAGACAATGCCAATGCTGTTTGTATCGGTAGCCAGGCCCGCGGCCGCGCCCACCAAGAAGCCGAACTGATAGGAGCCAAAGTCGACGCCTGTCAAATTGGGCTCCTGTCCGGACTGGGCGCTGGTGCAGACAAAGGTGACCTTCGGGTAATCAGGCGCGACCGTCTTGGCCGCATCCAAAAATTCAGATCCGTGGCAAACAACGATGTTATAGCCCGCATCGGCATAACCCCGAATGGTGCTTTCATAATCGGTGGTCGGAACAGATTCGGAGTAGTTCACGGTGCAGCCGTACTTTTCCTGAACAGATTCTGCGGCATCGGCAGCCATCTGGTTCCATCCGCCGTCTTTTGCGGATCCGGACAGCAGTACGCCAATCTTCATGCCTTTATAATCCGAGGTGGCGGAAGAAGATCCCGCGGTACTGGCCGAGGCAGCCGGAGAGCTTGCCGCGGCAGAAGAAGCGCTGCCAGCCGAGGTGGAAGCTCCGCAGCCAGCCAGCATGCCCGCCGTCATAACAACGGACAGTATCAGAGCAAATACTTTTTTCATGATAG
>QKDF01000319.1 GCA_003245395.1 Clostridia bacterium | reverse complement strand
CGGTACAAAGAGGCTTTCATCTACATCCCCAGAAAGAATGGCAAGACCACTTTCATTGCGGCTCTCGCCTGGGCGCTGTCTCTTCTGGAGCGCCGCAGCGGATCCTCGGTCTACATTGTGGGCGCCGCACTACGGCAGGCCATTCAGTCCCTTGCCGTCATCCGCTTCAACATCCGGGAGATGGGTGAGGAGGATAGCTTCCGTATTCTGGACAACAACGCCGTCCATTCTCTGGAGCGACATTTCTACGGGGAGGACGGCTCTGAGTCTGGGTCCATTTACATCGAGGCCCTGGCGGCCAACCCGGATGCCCAGGACTCCCTCAACTGCAACATCGCCATCGCCGACGAGATCCACGCCTACAAGTCCCCAAAGCAGTATTCCATCATCAAGGAGGCCATGAAGGCCTACACCAACAAGCTGATGATCGGAATTACCACCGCAGGTGATAACATGAATTCCTTCTGTTACCAGCACCTGCAGTATTGCCGGAAGATCGTCAATGGCACCATCCGCAACGATGCTTTGTTTGTGTTCCTCTGCCATGCAGACCAGGACGAGAGCGGCGATGTGGATTATACCAACGCCCTGCAGCATGAAAAAGCGAATCCCAATTATGGCGTGACCATCCGCCCGGCGGATATCATGAACGATGCACTGCAGGCACAGAATGACCCGCAGAAGCGCAAGGACTTTTTAGCCAAGTCTGTGAATATCTACACGGCTGCCATGCGGGCCTATTTCAACGTCGAAGAGTTCCGCAAGAGCGACCGGCAATATAACTGGACCATCGCTGAGTTGGTAAAGCTGCCGGTCAAGTGGTACGGCGGTGCGGATCTGTCCAAGCTCTACGACCTGACCGCCGGCGCTTTGTACGGTACGCTTTATAACTACAAGCGCCCATCTGACAAGAAGATCGTTGATGTGGATATTGTCATACCGCACTGCTGGTTTCCCATTGTACAGGCTGCTGCCAAGGCGGAGGAGGATAACATCCCTCTGTTTGGCTGGAAGGATGACGGTTGGCTGACCATGAGCAACAATCCCACCACGAACCACGCGGAGATCGTCAACTGGTTTGTCAGGATGCGAAAGGACGGCTTCAAGATCAAGGAGGTCGGACATGACCGGAAATTCTGCCGGGAGTATTTCATCGGAATGAAATCGGCCAAGTTCAAGATCGTAGATCAGCCGCAGTATTTTTACAAAAAGTCGGAGGGGTTCCGACACATCGAGAATAAGGCCAAGAATGGTGAATTGTATTACTGCCACGCAGAGCCATTTGAATACTGCGTGCAGAATGTACGGGCCATCGAAAAAACCGATGACATGATCCAGTATGAAAAGCTGGACGGTGACGAGGGCGTTATGCGCATCGACGTTTTCGACGCAGCCGTGTTTGCCTGTGTTCGATATCTGGAAGACCTGGAGAAAACCAAGAAGGCAAAGGAGTGGTGGGACTGATGAATCAAAAGAAAACGCGCTTTGGCGGTCTGTTCCATAAACGCAGCGCCTTCTCGGTCTGGCTGGCCAGCGATGATGCGTATGAGGAAATGTGCGTGAGCGGCTATGTGCCACTCTCCTCCAACCCGGAAATCATTACCGGCGTTACCCGGATCGCCAACCTGGTGGCAAGCATGACCATCCACCTGATGAACAACACCGATAAGGGCGATGTCCGGATCAACAACGAGCTCTCCCGATTCCTGGATATCACGCCGAATCGCTGGATGACGCGTTTTACCCTGATGTCCGGCATTGTCCGGACGCTTCTCCTGGAGGGAAAGGGTAATTCTGTGGTGTATCCCAAGACTGCCGGCGGCCTGCTGCAGAGTCTGGACCCCATCAATCCAAGCCGGGTGTCGTTCAGGCCCCAAAATGACGGGTACTCAATCGTGATCGGCGGTGCGCCGTACTCTCCGGATGATTTGCTACACTTCGTGATCAATCCGGATCCGCATTATCCCTGGCAGGGGACAGGTTACCATGCGGCCCTGCAGGACGTGGCCGGAAATCTGCAGCAAGAATCCGTCACCAAGAGAGGGTTTCTAAGTTCCAAGTGGAAACCGTCCATTGTGGTAAAGGTGGACGGTCTGACGGAAGAGTTCTCCAATAAAGATGGGCGGAAAAAGCTGCTGGATTCCTACCTGGATTCCACCGATGCCGGGGAGCCCTGGATGATTCCCGCGGAGCAGTTCGATGTGCAGCAGGTCAAGCCCCTTTCCCTGACGGACCTGGCGCTAAATGAAAGCGTCAGCCTGGACAAGCAGACGGTGGCGTCCATTCTGGGTGTTCCGCCCTTCATTCTGGGTGTGGGAAACTTCAGCAGAGAGTCCTGGAACAATTTCATCGATACCAGCATCATGCCGCTGGCCACGATGATCCAGCAGGAGATGACGCGCAAGCTCCTGCTCTCGCCCAACTGGTATATCCGGTTCAACAGCCGGTCTCTCCACGCTTATGACATCAAGGACCTGGCAACCATCGGGGATGACCAGTTTGTCCGCGGCATCATGACCGGCAACGAGGTGCGCGACTGGTTGGGTTTGAGCCCCGTGGAGGGGCTGGACGACTTCGTTATCCTGGAGAACTACATCCCCCGCGGCATGATCGGGGAGCAGAACAAGCTGAATGGAGGGCAGACCTGATGGAAATTCAAAGATCGCAGGAATACAGACGGATCGGGACATTGCCCGAAGAGGCTCGCAAAAAAGCCCTGGGCGATCTCTTTGCATTCCGGACACGGGAAGCCGGGGAGGACAAATTTATCGAGGGCTATTTTGCTGTGTTCAACAGCACCTACCAGATTGCCCCCGGCATGACGGAGAGTGTAGCCCCCAACGCTTTTGCAAATACGCTCGGTGGTGACATCCGGGCTTTGATCGATCATGAGACCCGCCTTGTGATTGGACGGAATACCGCGGGAACGCTGGATCTCCGCGAAGATGCCCACGGACTGTGGGGCAGTGTCAGAATCAATCCGAACGATTCCGATGCCATGTCCCTCTATGCCAGGGTGCAGCGCGGTGATGTAGACCAGTGCTCTTTCGGCTTCGACATCATCTCCGAGGATACCGATATCCGCGAAGACGGCAGTGTGCATTGGACGATCAGAGAGGTCAAGCTGTATGAAGTCAGCGTTGTCACCTTCCCGGCGTATGAGGACACCAGCGTCAAAGCCCGCACCCGTGATCTGGAACAGGTCCGGCAGCGGGAGACGGATGCCTGGCGGGAACAGACCAGAAAGAAATTGAAAGGAGCAGAACATGCTTAAAGTACTCATGCTGAGAAAAAAGCTCGGCGAGAAGCAGACAGCCCTGGAACAGCTGCGGAAGGCCGCTGGCGGGTTTCAGACCCGTGAAGCTGAACTGGAGAAGGACATCGCCGCCGCCAATACCGACGAGGAAAAGAAA
>QKDF01000020.1 GCA_003245395.1 Clostridia bacterium | reverse complement strand
GGAAAGTTCCCTTCCCCGCCTTGTCTGGCCCGTGTGCGTTTATCTGTGTACGAATTACCGGAAAAGCTTGGAAATGGAAATCTCCTGATAAATTCGCTCAATTGCCTCGGCAAACATGGGAGCGACGGTCAGATACTTGATCTTGTCACTCTTTTCCGCGTCAATGGGCGGAACGGTGTCCAGCAGAGCCAGCTCCGTGATGCAGCTATTGTTGATACGGTCGATGGCCGGACCGGAAAGTACGCCGTGGGAGGCGCAGGCATGAACGCTGTTGGCGCCGCCCACATCAATCAGCGCTTGCGCTGCGTTGCACAGAGATCCGCCGGTATCCACCATATCGTCGAAAATGAGGCAGTCCATGCCCTTCACGTCACCGATGACGTTCATGACTTCACAGCTGTTGGCCTTCTGGCGGCGCTTGTCCACGATGGCCAGATTCATGTGCAGCTTCTGGGCGAAGGCGCGGGCGCGGGCCACACTGCCCACGTCGGGGGATACCACCATCATGTTCTCGCAGTTGTTGCCGAATTTCTTGGCATAATAATCCACAAAAATGGGATTACCCAGCAGGTTGTCCACAGGAATATCGAAGAAACCCTGGATCTGGGAAGCATGCAAATCCATGGTCAGCACGCGGTCAGCACCGGCAGCGGTAAGCATATTGGCCACCAGCTTGGCGGTGATGGGATCGCGGGCCTTTGCCTTGCGGTCCTGGCGGGCATAACCGTAGTAGGGGATAACCGCAGTGATGCGGCCGGCGGATGCACGCTTGAGCGCATCGATCATGATGAGCAGTTCCATCAGGTTGTTGTTGACGGGTGTGCAGGTGGACTGAACCACAAACACGTCGCTGCCGCGAACCGTCTCATACAGGGAAACGAAAATCTCACCGTCGGAGAAGGTTCCTACCTCCGCCTCACCCAATTTAGTCCCCATGAGTTTGCAGACTTCCTCCGCCAGCTGCGGATTGGAGTTTCCGGTGAACACCTTCACGTCTTTACCGTGAGAAATCATAGAAAACGCCCTCTTTCTTTCCTTCTTTTTATATTTAAACTATCCTAAACACGCTGTCCGACCAGGTGTTTATTTCCCGTTCATCTTCCGCCGCCGAGCCGCCCAGCCCTCTTTATTGGACTGCTGCACTCTGGCCACTGCCAGCGCATCAGCCGGCACATCTTTTGTAATTGTGGCGCCCGCCGCAATATAGGAGCCATCACCCACGGTAACCGGCGCAACCAGATTGGTGTTGCAGCCGATAAACGCATCCGAGCCGATGGTGCAGCGGAATTTTTTAAATCCGTCGTAGTTGGTGGTGACAGTACCGCAGCCAAAATTCACCCGCTCACCCACGTCGCTGTCGCCCACATAGGTCAGATGGGAGATCTTGGTGCCGTCTCCGATGGTGGAGTTCTTCACCTCCACAAAGTCGCCTACCTTAATATCGTTGCCAATCCGGGAGCCGGGCCGTACATAGGCAAACGGTCCCACATGGGTTCGGCTGCCGATGGCGGACTCATTTGTCTGGGAGGCGTTGACCTCCGTCTCGTCTCCCACGCGGCAGTCGCGGATCATGCTGTTTGGTCCAAGCGTACAGTTTCTCCCGATCACCGTATGTCCCCGGAGGATGGTTCCCGGCAGCACCATGGTTCCCGCGCCGATCTCCACCCGGGGATCGATATACACCGCCGCGGGGTCCAAAACCCGCACGCCGGCGTCCATATGGCGGTGCACGATCCGATCCCGCAGATGCAGCTCCACCTCCTGCACGTTGTCAAGGCTGTACAGGGTAATCCAGCCCGGCTCACCGTCGGCTTCCCGCACAAAGTTTGTGGCGCCCTCGGCCCAGACCCGGGCAAGCACTTCTCCCGTGGCCGAATATACATATCCTTCGCCGGCGCCCTCCACCGGGATCACCGGACGTGAAATCACCGTGATTTTTCCGCCGCCGGAGACAAAGTCCAGAAGTTCCCGATGCTGCTGGGAAATCGTCACATCCGCGCCGGAATCAAAGCATTTGCGGGCCTCTTCCGCAAATTCAGAACCGCAGACAACAAAAAACCGCTCTACACCGTCAGCTTTCAGTTTGTCAGCCACCCAGTTGAGGATGGGGCAAAACAACACAGCTTCCAGCATCAGCGGTCTGGACTGCGGCAGATCGGGAAAGGTCTCCTCTAAAAAGATAACCGCCCGCTTCTGATCCATTCGGTATCTCCTCCCATCCTGCATATATCATGTTCCGCCCTGTGGCGGCTTTTGCATGCCTATTATAACAAATATCCGGGGAAAATCCAGTGTTTTTCCGCAAATAGTTTCAGAAATTTCCCCGGATGTTTCTCCGCGGAGGTGATTTTGCCTTTTTTTGTCGCAAACCACCCTGTTTTTTCAAACTCTCCGGCCATTTTTCGGCGTTTTGCAAAATTTCCGGCTGATTTGTCGTGATTTTATCCGAAAATGTACAATTCTTTACACATTATGGTTGAATTTACCCACGTAATAGATTACAATTAGACGCGCTTATAAAAATTTGGAGGCATATTATGCTTAACGTCGTGCTGGTGGAACCGGAAATTCCGCAAAACTGCGGCAACATCGCCAGAACCTGTGCCGCAACCGGCTCCCGGCTGCACCTGATCCGCCCTCTTGGCTTTGACATCTCGGAACGGGCCGTTCGACGGGCAGGGCTGGACTACTGGCATCTGGTGGAGGTTTTCGATTATGAAAATCTGGAGGATTTCTTTCACCGCAATCCCGACGCCACCGACCTTTGGCTGACCACCACCAAGGCCCCCTGCTCCTACGAGCAGGCGCAGTTCCGGGATGGGTGCTGGCTGTTTTTCGGCAAGGAGACGGCTGGCCTTCCCCAGTCGTTTCGGGAAGCGCATCGGGACCGCTGCATTCGTTTACCCATGCGTTCTCAGGCCCGCAGTTTGAACCTTTCCAACACGGTGGCCGTCTGCGTATATGAAGCCCTGCGTCAGACCGGCTTTGCCGGATTGCAGGATGCCGGAGAAATGGCGGACATCCTCTGAAATTGAAAGCATGCTCATTTAAATTAGGAACGGAGGCATTTATTATATGAACTATGACAAAAAGACAGTTTTGGATGTGAACGTCCACGGCAAAAAGGTCCTGCTGCGCTGTGATTTCAATGTACCCCAGGATAAGGAAACCGGTGCAATTACAAGCGACAAGCGAATTGTGGCGGCGCTGCCAACCATTAAATACCTTTTGGAAAACGGCGCGGCCGTGATTGCCTGCTCCCATCTGGGCAAGCCCAAGGGCGTGCGGAAAGAGTCTCTCTCGCTTAGACCCGTGGCCGTGCGGCTGGGGGAACTGCTGGGCTGCGACGTAATCTTTGCCGAGGACGTGATCGGTTCCGACGCGAAGACAAAGGCCGCCGCATTGCAGAGCGGACAAATCATGCTGCTGGAGAACACCCGCTTTGAGCCGGGCGAGGAAAAGAACGACCCCACCCTCTCCAAAGAGCTGGCCTCTCTGGCAGAGCTGTTCGTCTCGGACGCCTTCGGCTCTGTGCATCGCGCCCACGCCTCCACGGTGGGTGTCTCCGCCTATCTGCCCGCCGTATCGGGCTTTCTGGTCGCCAAAGAGCTTGAGATCATGGGCAAGGCGCTCAACGATCCCCGCCGTCCCTTTGTTGCGGTGCTGGGCGGCGCAAAGGTTTCCGACAAGATCAACGTCATCAATAATCTGCTGGACAAGGCCGACACACTGATCATCGGCGGCGGCATGGCCTATACATTCGTAAAGGCCCAGGGCGGCAGCATCGGCACCTCTCTGCTGGAGGCCGATAAGCAGGACTACGCTCTGGAGATGATCGCTAAAGCCAAGGAGAAAGGCGTGGAGCTGCTGCTGCCGGTGGATACCCTGGCGGCAAAGGAGTTCTCTCCCAATGCCGAGCCCGTCACTGTGGATACCGACGCGATTCCCGACGGCATGATGGGTCTGGATATCGGTCCGAAGACAGTGGAGCAGTTCTGCGCTGCCGTGGCGGACGCCGGCACCGTGGTCTGGAACGGCCCTATGGGTGTATTTGAGTTCGATGCCTTTGCAGGCGGCACCCGCGCCATGGCAAAGGCGCTGGCTGACTCCGGGGCCGTGACCATCGTGGGCGGCGGCGACAGCGCCGCAGCGGTCGAGCAGCTTGGTTTTGCCGACAAAATGACCCATATCTCCACCGGCGGCGGCGCCTCCCTGGAGTTCCTGGAAGGGAAGGAGCTGCCGGGCGTAGCCTGTCTGCAGGACCGCTGATTGCGTGTTCTCTATCTCAAGGGCCCGCTCTCTATTTTCTGGTATGCGCAGAAGCGGGCATACTGAAAACATATAGAAAAGGAAGTTAAGAAGGATATGAATCGTCGTTACCGTAAAACTGTGATTGCCGGCAACTGGAAAATGAACATGACCGCTACCGAGACGAAAAAATTTGCGGAAGATATCCGCAAGATCATGCCCAAGGCCAAGTGGTGCGAGACGCTGATCTGCGTTCCCGCCTGCAATATCTCTGCCGCGACCAAATCTTTCAAAGATCTGCGGATCTCTGTTGGCGCCGAAAACGTCTATTTTGAGGAAAAGGGAGCCTATACCGGTGAGGTTTCCGCTGAAATGCTCAAAGATCTTGGCGTGAAGTACGTCATCGTGGGTCACAGCGAACGGCGTCAGTATTTCGGTGAAACGGATCAGACCGTCAACAAAAAGGTTCATGCCGTGCTTGCCGCTGGAATGACCCCCATCATCTGCGTGGGTGAATCCTTGGAACAGCGGGAAACCGGCGTCACCGCGGATTGGATCGCCCTGCAGGTCAAGGGCGCCCTGTACGGCGTTCCCGCCGACAAGCTGCGTCGGTGCATTGTCGCCTATGAGCCCATCTGGGCCATCGGCACCGGAAAAACCGCCACGTCTGAGCAGGCCGGCGAGGTAGCCACCGAGATCCGCGCCACCATCCGCGCCCTGTACGGCGCCCGGGTGGCCCGCAGTGTTACCATTCAGTACGGCGGCTCCATGAACCCCAAAAATGCCGCTGAGCTGCTGGCACAGCCGGACATCGACGGCGGTCTGATCGGCGGTGCCGCCCTAAAACCTGAGCAGTTTGTGGATATTATCAACGCCGCAAATCAGGAGTAAGGGGTATTCGGAAGCGCTTGCCCTCTGGGCGCGCTTCCCACGAGTGAAAAGAGGAACATTTGATTATGAACAAAACACCGACAACCCTGATCATCATGGACGGCTTCGGCCTCTCCGGAGAACAGCGGGGCAACGCTATTCGCGCCGCGAAAACGCCCCGGCTGAATCAGTTCTTTTCCGAATATCCCTGTACCAGCCTTTCCGCCTCCGGTCTGGATGTCGGTTTGCCCGAGGGGCAGATGGGCAACAGTGAGGTAGGACACACCAACATCGGCGGCGGACGGGTGGTTTTTCAGGATCTCCCCCGCATCAGCCGCTCCATTGACGACGGTTCCTTCTTTCAGAACTCCGCCTATCTGCACGCCATGGACACCTGTCTGGAAAAGGGAACATCCCTGCATCTGATGGGTCTTTTGTCCAACGGCGGCGTTCATTCCCACATCCAGCACCTGTTTGCTCTGCTGAAAATGGCGAAGGACAAGGGACTGAAAAAAGTGTATATCCACGCATTTCTCGACGGGCGGGATGTCTCGCCCACTTCCGGCGTGGATTTTGTTGCACAGACTGTCGAGAAGTGTAAAGAGCTTGGCATAGGCAAAATTGCCACTGTCATGGGACGCTATTACGCCATGGACCGCGACAAGCGCTGGGATCGGGTGGAGCTGGCCTACGATGCCATGGTCTATGGTGAAAGCGCTTCCTCGAACCCCAACCCGGTGGCGGCAGTGAAGGACTCCTATGCAAAGGATGTCACCGACGAGTTTGTGGAGCCTGTGGTCTGTGACAGCGAGGGAACCATCGGGGACAATGACAGCGTTATCTTTTTCAACTTCCGGCCCGACCGGGCGCGGGAGATCACTCGGTCTCTGGTGGACCCGGACTTTGACGGCTTCACCCACCAGCATTTCCCCCTGACTTTCGTTTGCAATACGGAGTATGACGCCACCATGCCCAATGTGGAGGTAGCCTATCCGCGGATTCATGTAGAAAACGGCCTGGGTGAGTATCTCAGCCACATGGGCATGACTCAGCTGCGCATCGCCGAGACAGAAAAATACGCCCATGTGACGTTCTTCTTCAACGGCGGCGTGGAGACCGTGTTCCCCGGCGAGGATCGGGTTTTGGTGCCCTCGCCCAAGGTGGCAACCTATGACCTCCAGCCGGAAATGAGCGCACCGGAGGTTTGCCGCAAATGTGTGGAGCGGATTGAATCCGGCATGTACGACGTTATTATCCTCAATTTTGCCAACTGCGATATGGTGGGCCATACCGGCATCTTTGATGCGGCGGTCAAGGCCGTGGAAACCGTGGACGAGTGTGTGGGAAAAGTTGTGGATGCCACATTGAAGATGGGCGGCATCGCCATGATTACCGCCGACCACGGCAACGCCGAGCAGATGCTTCAGTCCGACGATGGCCCTATGACGGCGCACACCACCAACCTGGTGCCGTTCATCCTGTGCGGTGCGGGAAGCGAGCTGCGCAAGGACGGGCGTCTGGCCGACATCGCCCCCACGATCCTGGATGTTTTGGGTCTGCAGTGCCCGCCGGAGATGACAGGGAAGACCCTGATTCTAAAATAATTGTTCCGTCGTACAGATTGTTGAAGTCTTCGGACGGTATTTGGCTGGTCATGTAAAAAGCCCCCGGACAGATCATCTGTCCGGGGGCTTTCTTATATGACGAATCGTTTTCTTTTATTCGCCGCAGTCACCGGCGTGCTCATGCTCATGACAGACGGCACCGGTGGATTTCAATTCTCCGTTCAGATATTGCTCCACCGCCGTCCGAGGTGCCCCTTCCGCACCTACAATCGTTTCAATGTCGCGCTCATTGAAAATCTCAATGGCGCCGCCGCCCATTCCGCCGGCGATGATGACTTTTACGCCCAGATCGCCCAGAAAATTGGGGAGGAAGCCCGGCCGATGTCCGGGGTTGAGAATCCTGGTCTCCTGCTGAATTGCTCCGTTTTCCGTGTCATAAATCAAAAATGCCTCGCAATGACCAAAATGCTGGGCTACCTGAGTACCCATCGCTGCAACTGCAATTTTCATGGTTATTCTCCTTTTATTATCCGATAATTGAATGAAAAATTCAGATTCTATTTTCTATACGCCGGCTTCGGGCGTCTGCTCCTGTAAAAGCTCCATGGTCCTTACAAAAACCCGGTGCAACCCATCCCGAGCCGGGCAATCCACATCGGCGAGACTCTTTCCCGCATTGATTGCCGCGGCGGCGTGCTTGTCATAAGGAACCCGCCCCACAAAGGGAATGTCCTTTTCCGCACAGAATGCCTCGATGGCACGGGTATTTTCAGGGCTTGTATCAAACCGGTTTACACACACGGCGGTCTTTGCCCCAAAGATAGCCGCGGTCTTGACGATGCGCTGCAGATCGCTGATTCCGGAGCGTGACGGCTCAGCCACGATCAGCACCAAGTCCACTCCGCTGACGGATGCAATCACCGGGCATCCGATTCCCGGCGAGCCATCAATGATGGCCAGCTCCGTTTCAGGCGCCGCTTGATCCAGCGCTGTTTTTACGGCGCTCACCAGCTTTCCGGAGTTTCCGCGGCCCATCCGCAGCTGCGCAGTGGAAAACACGCGATCCTCCCGATAAAGCATCAGATCGCCGGCCGTATCATCTTTCAGCTTCACCGCACCCTGCGGGCAGACAAACACACACACACCGCATCCCTCGCAGGCAAGCTCATTGATCGTGTGACAGCCATCGGCCTGATCGATCGCATCAAATCGGCACATTTTCCGACATAAGCCGCAGTCTATACACCGAGCCGGATCGATTTCGGCTTTCTGGCTGCCCAGAAACGGCGTTCGTTCAGGCTCGGTCTGCATCCCGGCAATCAGGTGCAGATTCGGCGCATCCACATCGCAGTCGGCAAAAGCCCGGGCATCGGCAAAACGAAGAAAAGCCGCCGCGGTAGTCGTTTTTCCGGTGCCGCCCTTGCCGCTTAGGATCAGCAGCTTTTTCATGTCTCCGCCTCCTCCCGCACGGCATAGAGCAACCGCGCGAACAGATGCCCGGTCTCCTCATCGCTGGTACAGGCAATCTGTCCCGCCGCGCAGAGCCCGGCCAGCTTTTTGCTATATGGAATTCTGCCCAAAATGGGGATCGCGTTTTGTGTGCAGAATTCCTCCAGAGGCGGATACGCTCCGTCCTCCCGATTGATGACAACACCCCACGGTTTTTTCATAAGCCATACCAGCTCGGCCACCATTTGAAAATTATGGAGTCCAAACGCGGTCGGTTCCACCACCAGGATACAATAGTCGGCTGAAGACACGCTCTCCAGAACCGAACAACCGCTGCCCGGCGGGCAGTCAAGGACAGTCAGCTCCTCCGCCGCGCAGCCTGTTTTCAGGGCAGACTTGATGACCGGAACAGCTGACGCTTCTCCCGGATTCAGGATTCCGGTCACCACCCGCACATCGCCGCGCCATCCGGTCTCCACCGTGCCCACCTGACGTTCCGTTTCCTTCACCGCGCCGGAGGGACAGACGATGGCACAGCCGCCGCAGGAATGACAGACCTCTGGAAAAACCACAGGTCGGTCTCCTACATACACCAGTGCGTTGAACTGACAGAAATCCACACACTTTCGGCACTCGCTGCACTTTTCCGGGTCAAACTCCGGGATTCGGGAGGATACGGGCTTCTCCTTGATATCCTTTGGTTTCAGGAACAGCCGCCCGTTGGGCTCTTCCACATCGCAGTCAATATAAGTGGCGCGCCCTGCCGTCACAGCCAGATTCACCGAAACGAACGTCTTACCGGCGCCGCCCTTGCCGCTTAATACCGCAAGTATCATGCACGCCCTTGAAATCCGGCGTGGAACTCCGTCATATGCGGCAGCTTTCCCTGGGCAAACGCGGACAGATTTTCTTTCGCTGTACCATTAGCCGCCTTATAGACAACAATTCCGACCGCCCGGAACACCTGTGCGGAATTTTCTCCGCAGCGGACAGTAATCAGTACATCCGCTTTTTGATCCACAATAAACTGCGCGGCCTTCAGTCCCGCACCGCCCGGAGCATCTGCGGCCGGGTTGGTGTAGAATACGTCTTTCCCGGTCTTTGTATCATGCAGCAGGAAGATGGGCGCTCGTCCAAAGGACGGACACAGCCCCGTATCAGTATTGCGCTCGTCCATCGGTATTGCAATCCTCATGGCTTTTTTCCTCCTTCATCTGATTGAGACCAGCCGCAGCGGTGTCTGCGGCAGCCTCCGCAGCCACAGTACGTCTCTTTTCCGTCGCACAGCTTGTAATCCCCGCCTTCGATTCTCAGTGCAAGGCCCTCTACCAGGACGCGGGCCATTTTCTTTCTGGCATTGTTGTAAATTTGCTGTACAGTCGTTCGTGCAATCTTCATATAGCCGCTGCATTCCTCCTGAGAAAACCCTTCATGGTCAATCAGTCGGATACTTTCGTACTCATCCACCGTCATGATGACAATCCCTTCTTCCGGATCGTCCACATTTACAGGGATAAATTCATTTGTCTTCGGAAGGCAGCACACCTGCCTCCATTTTCTCGGCCGAGGCATTTTCTTCTCCTTTCCTACAGGCGCCAAAGCGTTTTTCGGCTCCTGCGCCCGGTTTTCTTACAGCGATTGAATCTGTTTTTCCACCGCTGCAAGACGCTCCTGCAAAACCGTTTTCTGCAGATAAAGCTCTTCCGCCGCGCCGACGCGGCGATTGCCGAGACCGCAGCCGAACCCGCGGCCACGCGCAAAACCACGCCCACAGCCGGCCATCCGCATCTGCGCACGACGCCGTCCGCCAACGCACCGATTACCGGCGCCGCTTCTCATCGGACCCATTCCATCCATTCCAGGCATCTGATTCACCTCCTCCCTTATTTATGACATATGTCATTTACTATCTTAATATTACACCATTTCCGGCATATGTCAATAACAATTTGAGGAAATTTTGCAAAGGACACATGTTCGCTTGCCGAATTTTTGTACAGACAGCAAACGTTCCTTTCGCAAAGCCGCAAATTTAAGCAGGCGTATGTATAAACCCTCTTTTTTCCGTCCATACTTCCAGCAAACCGGAAAGAAAGGAAGCGTCCTGCATGAACAAACCAAAATCTGCGCTGCGGGGAGCGGGCTTCTACATAGTCCTGCTCCTGTGCCTGGCAATTGTAGGAGTATCGGGCTATATGATTTTGTTCGGCACAAACACCGTGGATAATCCCACCACCGAGCCGGATACGGCGGTCGCAACATCAGAGACAACCCTGCCGGCCTCCACCTCGGAACCGGACCAATCGGATGCGGCGGATGTTGTCTCACCGGAGTCTATTCCGGCAGGAGACAGCGAATCGACTGTGGAGATGCCGGAGGAGTCGGTAGAGGACAGCACCCCCGTGGTGGCGGAAGCGCCCAGTTTGGTCGTATGGCCTCTAAAGGGAGAAATTCTCACCGCCTTTTCCATGGATTCTCTGATCTATGATCAGACCATGGGTGACTGGCGGACACACGACGGTCTGGATATCTCAGCGGCGATCGGAACACAGGTTCTGGCCGCCAGCGCCGGCAAAGTGGTCTCCGTATCGGACGATACGCTGATGGGCACCACCGTGGTGGTTGAACACAGCGGCGGGTACCAGACCACCTACGCCAATCTGCAAAGCAAGCCCACTGTGTCCAAGGGAGACACCGTCTCCGCTGGGCAGGTGATTGGATCCGTTGGCAGCACGGCAATCGCGGAGTCGGCAATGGGGCCGCATCTCCATTTCGCCGTGTCCAAAGACGGTGACGCCATCGACCCGGAGCAGTATCTGGGCAGCTGAAAAAAAGGCGGAGCAAATTGCTCCGCCTTTTTTCATGCTCTCCACTATAAAATTGCAACGCATGCAGTGCTTTGTACTGGGGAACAGGAAAAGAGATTTTCGATGAAACGCCTTTTTTAGCCTTGCTCCGCAGCAGCACCGCCGTTTCCGGCAAAGCCGGTATCCCGCTCATGGGGCTGTAAAGGTGCAACGTACCGGTGATAGGTGTGGCGCAGGAAGATGGTTGAAAGCGTCAGGGAGGCAATCTCCGCAATGGGGAACGCCCACCACACCAGTTCCAGCCGGCCCGAAAGACTCAATAGATACGCCGCCGGCAGCAGCACCACCAGCTGACGGGTGATGGAAACGAACATGCTCAAAATGCTGTTGCCCAATGCCTGAAATCCGGAGCTGCAAATGATGCAGTATGCCGCCACGGGGAAGCTGATGCTGATGATCCGCAGGGCAGGGATACCCATGGCAAGCAGAGTCGGAGAAGCGTCAAACATCCCTAACAGCGTACCCGGCAGCAGCTGGAACACCAGCGTGCCCACTACCATAATGGATACCGCAAACATCACGCCAGTGCGGAAAGCCTGTTGAATACGTTCCTTTCTGCGGGCGCCGTAGTTATAAGCAATGATGGGCACCAGGCCGTTGTTCAGACCGAATACCGGCATGAAGAAGAAGCTCATCAGTTTGAAATATGCGCTGAACACCGCCGTAGCCGTGGTGGAAAACACGATCAAAATCCGGTTGACCCCGTAGACCATAACGGAACCGATGGCCTGCATAATGATGCTGGGCACCGCAATGGCATAAATCTCGCGGATCACCTCGCCGCTGGGCCGGAAGCCCTTGATGTGCAGCGGTACCTCCGGGTTTTTCTTCCGGCAGAAATACAGCGCCAGCAGCATGTCGCAGATTTGGCCGATCACAGTCGCCAACGCGGCGCCTGCGACGCCCATCTTGGGCAGGCCAAACAGTCCGAAGATCAGGATCGGGTCCAGGATGATGTTGATGATGGCACCCAGACCTTGGGTGAACATGGTGTAAAAGGTGCGGCCGGTGGACTGGAGCAGTCGTTCAAAGGTGATGGCAAAAAATAAGCCAAAGGAGACGCCGCTGCAAATTCTCAAATAAGAGATACCCATATCCACAATGTCGGTTACATCGGTCTGGGACCTGAAGAAAATCGGCACGCCGAAAATCCCGACCAGAATGAATACCAGCGTACTCAGCAGAGCCAGAAACACGCCGTTGAGCGCCACCTGCTTTGCCCTTGAAAAATTCTTTTCACCCAAGGACCGAGACAGAAGCGCATTGATACCCACGGCCGTTCCCGCGGCCACGGCAATCATCAGGTTCTGTATGGGGAAGGCCAGGCCCACGGCGGTAAAGGCATTTTCGGAAATACGGGAAACGAAGATGCTGTCCACCACATTGTAAAGTGCCTGTACCAACATGGAGATCATCATCGGCAGGGACATATTCAGCACCAGCCGTCCCACCGGCATCACGCCCATTTTATTTTCTTTGATTGTCGGTTTGTTTTCCCGTTCCATTTCGCGCTCCATTCTCTTTCAATTGATGCGTTTCACTTTGGTCAAAAAGCGGCGCGGATAAAACCGCGCCGCTTTACGCTGCATTCTGTTTTACTTCTTCAGCTCGCCGGTGGCGGAGGCAGTCAAATAGGCGTTGATGAATCCGTCCAGATCACCATCCATGACCGCGCTGATATTTCCCACCTCGTAGCCCGTGCGGGTGTCTTTGGCCAGGGTATAGGGCATGAAAACATAGGAGCGAATCTGGCTGCCCC
>QKDF01000070.1 GCA_003245395.1 Clostridia bacterium | reverse complement strand
GAACTCTCGACCTCCTGCGTGTGAAGCAGGCGCTCTAACCAGCTGAGCTAAGCCTCCATGAAAGAACTCCCCAGCATTTGCCGGAGAATGGTGACCCGTACGGGATTCGAACCCATGTTACAGCCGTGAAAGGGCCGTGTCTTAACCACTTGACCAACGGGCCATATGAAATTATATATATCTTGTGCCCATAGGGCCCCATGAAACGCACCTGAGCGTTTCATGGGATTTGGTAGCGGCACCTGGATTCGAACCGGGGACACTGCGGGTATGAACCGCATGCTCTAGCCAACTGAGCTATGCCGCCAAATACAGCCGCCCCGCGGCGGGCAAAAATTAATATAACAGAAAGAGCACCATTTTGTCAATAGTTTTTCTGAAAAAGAGAAGGAAAATCAACGAAAATTTAAGAGATTTTCACGGGAGGCTTAGGTGCTGGATGGACAGAGCGTTGTGTGGCAACGGAGGCTGTCGGCTTTTGACCGACAGCCTCCGCCATAGTCCGGAGACCCTGCTCGGCTCCTGGGCCGATCAGGAGAGTTCCGGGACTGAAATCAATACATGCCGCCCATATCGGGAGCCGCAGGAGCGGGAGCGGGAGGCTCGGGCTTGTCAGCGACCAGGGATTCGGTGGTCAGAACCATGGAGGAAACGGAGGCAGCATTTTCCAGAGCGGAGCGGGTTACCTTGGCCGGATCGATGATGCCGCTGGCAACCATGTCACAGTACTCCTCCTTATAAGCGTCGAAGCCGTAACCCAGCTTGCCGGAGGAACGAACCTTCTCCAGGATAACGGAGCCGTCCAGACCTGCGTTGGCCGCGATCTGACGGATGGGGGCTTCCAGAGACTTGGCGATCAGCTTTACGCCGGTTTTCTCGTCGCCTTCCACAGTGTCCAGCAGAGCCTCCACAGCGGGGATCACGTTGACGAAGATGGTGCCGCCGCCGGCAACCACACCTTCCTCCACGGCAGCGCGGGTGGCGTTGAGGGCATCCTCGATGCGCATTTTCTTTTCTTTCATTTCGGTCTCGGTAGCGGCGCCGACCTTGATGACGGCAACACCGCCGGCCAGCTTGGCCAGACGCTCCTGGAGCTTTTCCTTGTCATACTCGGAGGTGGTGTTGGCGATCTGGGAGCGGATCTGTGCGACGCGGTCCTTGATGGCACTGGAGTCGCCGGCACCATCCACGATGGTGGTGTTCTCCTTGGTGACCTTGACCTGGCGGGCACGGCCCAGCACGGACAAATCGGCAGTCTTGAGTTCCAGACCCACTTCTGCAGATACCACGGTGCCGCCGGTCAGGACGGCGATGTCCTGCAGCATCTCCTTGCGGCGGTCGCCAAAGCCGGGAGCCTTGACGCAAACCACGTTCAAGGTACCGCGCAGACGGTTGACGATCAAGGTGGACAGAGCCTCACCCTCCACGTCCTCGGCCACGATCAGCAGCTTCTTGCCGGCCTGCACCAGCTGCTCCAGCATGGGCAGAATGTCGGAGATGACAGAGATCTTCTTATCGGTAATGAGAATGTAGGCATCGTCGATCACGGCCTCCATCTTCTCCATGTCGGTGCACATATAGGGCGTGATATAGCCGCGGTCGAACTGCATGCCTTCCACGACTTCGCTGTAGGTCTCAGCGGTCTTGGACTCTTCAATGGTGATGACACCGTCGGAGGAAACCTTTTCCATGGCGTCGGCGATCAGCTTGCCGATCTCCTCGTCGCCGGAGGACACGGCGCCTACGCGGGCGATGTCCTTGGAGCCGTCAACCTTCTTGGACTGACTCTTGACTGCGGCCACAGCGGCTTCAACGGCCTTGGCCATGCCCTTGCGCACGACAACGGGGTTGGCGCCGGCGGCCAGGTTCTTCAGACCCTCGCCGATCATGGCCTGAGCCAGCAGAGTAGCAGTCGTGGTACCGTCGCCGGCAACGTCGTTGGTCTTGGTGGAGACTTCCTTCACCAACTGAGCGCCCATGTTCTCGAACGGATCGGGCAGCTCAATCTCCTTGGCGATGGTCACGCCATCGTTGGTGATGAGGGGAGCGCCGTACTTTTTGTCCAGCACGACATTGCGGCCCTTGGGGCCCAGAGTGACCTTGACGGTATCGGCCAGGGTATCAACGCCGGCCTGCAGTGCTTTGCGGGCGTCCTCGCCGCGCTTGATGAGTTTAGACATAACGCATAACCTCCGTAATTTGAAATGTGAAGTGCCCCGTATGGGGCAGCTGTGCCCGGGACGATCTGCCCACGGGCGGTCGGATTGAAGAAATTACTCGACGATGGCCAGAATGTCGTTCTGACGAACCACCACGTACTCCACGTCGTCAAGCGTGACCTTGGAGCCGGAATACTGACTGGTAATCACCTTGTCGCCGGGCTTTACGGTCATGACAACGTCTTTGCCTTCCACATTGCCGCCGGGGCCGACGGAGATGACTTCTGCCACAGAGGGCTTCTCCTTGGCGGAGCCGGTGAGAATGATGCCGCCCTTGGTGGTTTCTTCTGCCTCCACCATCTTCAGGATGACGCGGTCTGCAAGCGGGGTGAGTTTCATAGAAAATGCCTCCTTATTTCAGATATCATTTGATAACAAAAATCAGCGTTAGCACTCATTCATCTCGAGTGCTAACGCTGCTATCATAGTACATCCGACTCGGTTTGTAAAGGGGGTAGCGCAGGAAAAACTGTGAAAAATTTGTAAACTGAAAACGGCTTTACCGGGCTGTACGGTCGGGGTCACAGCCTTTGGGGCCGAAGAAGCTGATCTTTTTATCCGCCAGACGCACGGTCACGTCATGGGAGCGGAAGCACTCTCCGTCCAGGCAGGTAACGATTTCCTCCCCAGACTGAATTCGGACGGTTTTGGCGCGGACTACCCGGACATAGCGGGACAGTTCCCGGTGCCTGCCTGCGGAATAGGGGGGGAACAGACGGGCAAACGTCAGCCGTCCCACCTTTTTTACCAGCACGGTATCCAGGATTCCGTCGGTCATCCGAGCTTCGGGGATCGGCATGGACCCGCCGCCGTAATACCGGCCATTACAGGTGGAGACCAGAGAAAATTCTTCTTCGATTACCTCGTCGTCCAATGTGACAGTCCAGTGTTCGTTCACGCCCTTGAGCATGTTGACCGCGACGGAAGCCAGATAACTGCCCCGTCCGCCCAGAAGGGGCATGCCGCTGTAGCGGTGTACGGCCTCGCCCACCCGGGCATCAATGCCGGAGCAGGCGATGGTGAGGCAGTATTCCCCGTTGCACTCAATTAAATCCAAAGGCACCACATCGCCGTTCCAAAGGTTTTCGGCGTCGGAAAAGAGGGCGAGGTCGTCGCCGAAATTCTTCAAAAAATCATTTCCCGTCCCGATGGGGATACAGGTCATGGCGGCGTTGTCAAACCCGGCCAGACCGTTTGCAACCTCATG
>QKDF01000005.1 GCA_003245395.1 Clostridia bacterium | reverse complement strand
AGGCCAATCAGAATACGCATGCATTTTTCAAAGCGGCCAACCGGTTTTATCGACGGGAGTCCCCATTGTGGGAGATCGACTTTGACTGGGCGGGCTTTGAGTGGCTGGTGCCCGATGACAACCACAACAACGTGGTGGTGTTTCTGCGCAAGGATCGGAAGGGCCGGGAACTGGTGTGCGCGGTGAACTTTTCTCCCAACGCCTATGAAGATTACCGCTTTGGTGTCCCCGCACACCGGCAGTACGTCGAGGTGTTTAATACCGACGATTCCACTTTTGGCGGAGACAATTTCCGGAATGAAGCCCCCTGCCCGGTGGAGCGCATTGCGTCGCATGGAAAGGAGCAGTCCGTAGCAATTCGCATACCTCCCTTCGGCGGCGTATTCCTGCGGGGCGAGGGGCGGCTTGCACGGAAGAAGCACGCCGCGGCGCAGTCAGGCCTGAACGCTATACATAAGGAGACGGTTTGATGAAAAAAGAGTGCATTGCGATGCTGTTGGCCGGAGGACAGGGCAGCCGTCTGTACGTGCTGACCGGCGACATGGCGAAACCGGCGGTTCCATTCGGAGGAAAATACCGCATCATTGATTTCCCTCTCTCCAACTGTGCAAACTCGGGCATTGATACGGTTGGTGTGCTGACACAGTACCGCCCGCTGGAACTCAACGCATACATCGGCAACGGCCAGCCTTGGGATTTGGACAACAGTACCGGCGGCGTGTACATTCTGCCGCCCTACATGGGTGCCGCAGGCGGAACCTGGTATAAGGGCACCGCCAATGCCATCTATCAAAACATCGCCTTTGTGGACCGTTTTGATCCGGAATATGTGGTGATCCTCTCCGGCGACCATATCTATAAGATGGATTATTCCAAGATGGTCGCCCGGCATAAAGCCACCGGCGCCGTATGCACCATTTCCGTGATGGAGGTGCCCTGGGCAGAGGCACCCCGTTTCGGGATCATGAACGTGGATGAGAACGACATGATTACCGAGTTTGAGGAAAAGCCCAAATCTCCCAAGAGTAACCTCGCCTCCATGGGCATTTACGTATTTTCCTGGCCGCTGCTGCGGGAAAGCCTGCAGGTCGACGAGGCAGACCTCGCTTCCGACAATGACTTCGGAAAGAATATAATCCCCGCCTTGCTGCACAGCGGCAAAAGGCTGGCGGCTTACCGCTTTGAAGGGTATTGGAAGGACGTGGGCACTCTGGAATCCCTGTGGGATGCCAATATGGATATGCTTTCACCGGAATCTGGGCTGGATTTGATGGATGAGTCCTGGCCCATCTACGCTCGGACGGTATCCATGCCCACAGCTTATTTGGGCGCGGGAGCCGATGTGCGCCACAGCGCTTTCAATCGCGGCAACGAGATCGAGGGGGCCGTACACAACTCCGTTCTTTCTGCCGGTGTCACAGTGGCTGAAGATGCGCTGGTCAATTACTCCGTGCTGATGCCAGGCGTTACCGTGGGCCGCGGCGCGGTGGTACAGTACGCCATTGTGGGTGAGGATTCCACTATCGGAGAGGGCTGCCGCGTGGGCAGCGAGCCGGAGGAAACCGACCCGGCGGACTGGGGCTTGGCGGTGCTGGCACCCGGCTGCCGCCTTGATGCGGGGCGGAACGTCCCGCCCAAGACCATGCTGGATCAAAGCGGAGCGGAGGTGAAGAGATGAACGGACTGCACGGAATTATCTTCTCCTATGAGAAGCGCAGCGACCTGCGGGAACTGACCGAGACGCGCACCTCTGCCTCCATCCCTTTTGGCGGGCGGTATCGGGCGGTAGATTTTGCCCTTTCTAACCTGATGAACGCCAATGTGGGCGATGTGGGCATCGTCCTCCACGGAAGGTATCAGAGCCTTTTGGATCACCTGGGCACCGGCAAGGACTGGGATCTGTCCCGCAAGCGCGGCGGATTGAAGATTTTACCGCCCTTTGCCTATTCCCGCCAGTGGGGCGAGGGGGACTTTTTCCGCGGGAAGATAGAGGCGCTGGGCGGTGTGCGGTCTTATCTGGACGAGATCCGGCAGGACTATGTGGCGCTGATGGACGGCGATTTGGTGGTGAACCTGCCGATTTCGGAGATTCTGGAGGAGCATATCCGTTCCGGAGCCGATGTTACCGCCGTGTGCGGCAGCGACAGCTTCCGGGTGGAGGATGGTACATACTTCGAAGTGGGGCAAGATGGACGGGTATCCGAGGTACTCTATAACCTGCATACGCCCCGCGGTTATCGGGGACTGGAGGTCTATATTCTTTCAACCCAATTGCTGCGGGAGACTGTGGACGACTGCCTGAGCCACGATCGGTACAGCTGGCGGCGGGATGTACTCCAGAGCCATGTGCATGATATGAATATTCGGGCATATATCTGGGGCGGCTACGCTGCACAGATCCGCTCCGTCCGGGAATACTATGACCGCAGCATGCAGCTGCTGGACCCGGCGATCCGTGCCGATCTGTTCTGCCCCCAGCGCCCCATCCGTGCCAAGAGTGCCGACAAGGCCTCTTCGTATATCGGTCCCAAAGGGCGATGTGTCAATTCGCTGGTCTCAGATGGCTGCAGCGTGGAAGGCTTGGTTGAAAACAGCATTTTGTTCCCCGGGGTAATCGTGGAGGAAGGAGCGCAGGTGCGCAACTGCGTACTGTTCCGAGAGACTGCCGTTCGCCGCAATGCAGAGCTGGCGTACATTATCGCAGATAAAAATGTGGAAGTTTTGGCAGACCGAACCCTCATTGGACACAGTTCCTATCCGTTGGTGCTGGCCAAGGGCTCGCGCGTTTAAAATGGGAAAGGAGAGACGCATATGAAAATCCTGTATGCCTCCAGTGAGGCGGTGCCATTTTGTAAAACAGGCGGTTTGGCTGATGTAGCCGGGTCTCTGCCTGCTGCGCTGGCGGGAGAGGGCACCGAGGTTGCCGCGGTGATTCCGCTCTACCGCACCGTGCGGGAGCGGTTTGGCCGTGAGATGGAGTTCGTGTGCTACGACTACGTGGATTTGGCGTGGCGGCACAGCTACTGTGGTGTGTTCCGCATAAAAAAGGACGGAGTGACCTGGTTCTTCCTGGACAACGAGCAGTATTTTGACCGCCCCGATCTCTATGGCTATCTGGACGATGGAGAACGGTTTGGCTTTTTTGCCCGGGCGGTAGTACAGATGCTGCCCTATCTGGGCTTCTGGCCGGATGTGATCCACTGCAACGATTGGCAGACCGCTCTGATCCCCATCTATCTCAAAGATGACGGGGTGCGTCAGGATCGCTACCGTTCCATCCGGACGGTACTCACCATTCACAATGTGGAGTATCAGGGCCGCTATGGTATCGAGGTGCTGGGGGATTTGCTCGGACTGGATCACGGCTGGGCGGACGACGGGACCATCCTGCTGGATGGGGACGTGAACCTGCTCAAGGGGGCCGTCTT
>QKDF01000202.1 GCA_003245395.1 Clostridia bacterium | reverse complement strand
CGTCCCATCCACTTCCATCTTCTGCAAAACGCCTTCAATTTGATGCAGGTTGCATTCCAGCGTATCTCTGGCCACCTCGGCTGCACCGCGGAACAGAGAATACTGCAGCCGCAGATCTTCCACAACGCTGCGCGCCTCGGCTCGGCAGTTTTCCGGCACCCGGGCGGCCAGCTGGCTCAAGGGGACGCCTGTCATTCCCAGGGCGGCCAAAGCCATCTCCCGCTTTTGATCATGCCCCCGCAGCGCCATCGTTAACGCCTGTTCTTTTTTCATACACTCATTCAATCCCGCCAGATCGTCGCTCCTGACAGTCCGTGTTTTTTCCTGCTCAATCTCCGTCAGGGTTTTCAGCGTTCCGCACAGCTCCTGCAGCAGGAGCAGATAACTTTGAAATGTCTGTTCATTCATAGCTTAATTCCCCAAAAGCATGGCGGAAGCAATGGATTCCGGGTCTAGCAAATAGCTTCCGTCGCGCATCTGCTCCTTGAGCTGCTGAACAACACCGGTGCTGGTGGAGGTGCGCACCTCCTGTACCAGACGAGCCGCCAGCTCCCGCTGAAATTTTGATTTGCCGGAAAGGTTCTCGGAAATATTCACCTGATCGAAGCTGCTCTCCGTGCCGGCTGCTTTTGCAGCGGAACCCGTATTCTGTGTGCTCTGCGCGGAAGCCGCTGCAGACGGATAGCCGGATGAAACAGCGCCGACGCTCTCAGATGTAATTCTCATATTTCTGCCCCTTTCACCGGAAGCTCCTATCCGGCTGGTTCCCATAGTTTATTCTGATATGCTCCGGCCCCGCAGATGCGGAAAAACGCTCTTCTGACAATCCCAACAGCAATCCGGCTACAGAACTTTACAGTATAGTATCTCGGCATAAATTCAAAAATAATAAGTATTAAAAAGAAAAAAAGGCAGGAAATCTTCGCAAATTCTTCCCTCGGCGAAAATTTCCTGTTTTTTCCTGTTTTATTTATGTGCTTGCAGGTGTTTCAGCAGAACAGCGGCAATTTTTTCGCAGGGTGCCTGCACCTGGACGGCTCCAATATCATAGGCCACCATCGGCATTCCATAGACCACCGAGGATGCGCGATCCTGCCCGATGGTGTACGCACCCGCTCCGCGCATGGCCAACAGCCCCGAAGCGCCGTCTCGTCCCATGCCCGTCAGGATGATCCGCGTCATGCCGTCGTGTACGGTTTCCGCCATGGAAGAAAACAGCGCATCCACCGACGGACGGTGGCCGCTGACTTTCTCACCCATACGGCAAGCAACGCGATAGCCGTTTCCATAGCGCACAAACGTACACTGCAGGTCTGCCGGCGCCACAAGTGCAAGTCCCCGGTGTACCGTATCTCCGTCCACCGCCTCCCGCACTTCCATGGCACAGATTCGGTCGAGCCGCTCGGCATACATTTTGGTAAATCCAGGCGGCATGTGCTGTACAATGACCATACCGGGGATATCCGCCGGCAGCCGACGTAAAATCTCCAGCGTGGCCTCGGTTCCGCCTGTGGATGCCCCCAGCCCGATCACCATCCGATCCAGCTCAGGGCTGGGCCCCAGCAAAGGCGGCTGCTCATTCGTCTGTGCCGGTTTTGTAATACGCAGCAGCGGCCGATCATCGTCCCGAAGCGGCTTGCTGCTCCGTACCGCATCTTCAGGCTGGGACAGTTTTTCGGGTTGGAGTGTACGAACCTTCGCAATCGCTGCGATGATAATTTTCTGTGTCAGAGTTGTAAGAAACTCCTCTTTTTTTTGCGTTCCGTCCGGCTTGCGGACAAAGTCCACCGCGCCGGCGGCCAACGCGTCAAAAACCCGCAGATTCAGTGAAGACACTAAAATCACAGGAATCCGGTGCACCGGCAGCAAACTCTTAAGCAGTTCGATTCCATTCATATCTGGGAGCTCCACATCCAGCGTCAGTACATCCGGACGGAGCTGCTCTACTTTTTTCCGGGCATCGGCCGCGTTGATCGCATATCCGACCACCTCAATATTGGGTTTTTCGGACAAGCCGTCAATCAGATATCTGCGGGCCACTGCAGAATCGTCCACAATCAAGACCCGCGTCTTCTTTCTGGTCACAGCCATATTGAATTTCCTCCTTGCGTTGGATACTGTGCGGCAGGCTGCAGAACCTGCACTATTGCTTGCGGAAAGTAGCCGGAGCGAGATACCGGTACCCGGGGTTCACGCCCAAGGTTTCGGAGTGCCCAATCAACAGATAGCCTCCCGGTGCAGTCGCCTCGCAAAAGCGCGAGATCAGCTTGTCCTTCGTCTCCCGGTCAAAATAAATCATCACATTCCTGCAGAAAATCACGTCGAATTTCAGGCGAAAGCGGATGGGATCCATCAAATTGAACGTGCGAAAAATCACATTGTCCCGGATCTTCGGCGCTACCTGGTATTGCCCGTCGCCTCCGTCTCTGAGAAAATACTTGGTTCTCCAGTGATCGGGAATCGTTGCGGGAAGCTCATAGCGTCCTTCTTTCGCCTTTGAAAGGGCCTGCTGAGAAATATCCGTAGCCAGTACCCGCGCATCCCAGCGGCCGGCCTCAGCTCCCAGATAATCCATCAGATACATGGAAATGGTGTATGGCTCCTCGCCGGAAGAGCATCCGGCACTCCAAATGGACAGCACCCGGTCTTTCTCATGTTTTCGGACAATATCCGGCAGAATGGTGTCTCGAAAAAAAGTGAAATGCTCAGGCTCGCGCATAAAAAAGGTGTAATTCGTGGTCAGCCTGTTGAGCATCAGTTCGATTTCCGCAGCATCTCCGGCATGCAGCAGATGATCGATAAAAGGGGTAAAGCCGGAATACCCCATTGTTTTGACACTGTACGAGAGGCGGCCCGCGATCAGCTGACGCTTTTTCGACAGATCAATACCGAAATTCTGCTGCACAAATGCGGTTAAGCGACGAAAGTCGTTATCAGAGAGGGGCAGAGGGGCAAAAGACCCTCCCACTCCGGTCAGATCGTTTGTCTCCACACTCAGGTCTCCAACAAGGCAGGGCAGTCCAGCACCAGCATCGTCCCCGCCTCAGGCAGAGAACACATCCCGCTGATGAGCTTTTGTTTGCCTCTGGCCGGCAGCGGCTGCACATCTTTCTTGCGCAGCTTGACCATCTGCACCACCCGATCCACCAGAATGCCCAACTGATTCCCGCCTACGCTCACCACAATTACGGGAGCGCCCTCGCTGCCGGGGCGGGACAGACGGAGTCGGACATCCACAATGGGGATGATTTCACCGCGAAGATTGATCACGCCCCGGACATACTCCGGCAGCAGCGGCAAAGATGTAACAGAATAGCTGATAATCGTCTCCAGTACGTAGTCCACCCGAATGCCGATTTTCAATTCCTGTACTTCAAACAGCAGATACTGCTCCGTTTCCTCCTCGGGGCGTTCGTTCAGGTACTCCTCAGAACTATCC
>QKDF01000282.1 GCA_003245395.1 Clostridia bacterium | reverse complement strand
AAATCATATCTATTTCTATCAGTCCCGCGTCTATTTCGACTATTACGAGGACTGGCCGGATGTTCAGTCGATTTATTCCCCCGTTTTCAATACAAGATCCGCAATTTATTGGGGATCTTGTATTACACTGACCAAAAGCAATATTCTGAATTTTGGACAAGTCTATAAGGCAGGGGCATCCATGATGGATGCCCCTGCCTTATAGCTGGAATGATTAACCGATTCTCTTTCCTGCGATATAGACGGCCTTCAGGTTCAAGTCCCTGTCCAGCAAAAGGAAATCCGCTGCGGCGCCTTTTTTTATGACGCCAAGGTTCCCTTCTCTGCCGATCACCTTTGCAGGAGCGGCAGTCGCCGCGTAAACCGCTGCCTCCAGCGGAATGCCAAACTGCACCGCATTGCGCAGAGCATCCAGCACACTTATGGAGCTGCCGGCGAGAGTGTCCGTCCCGCGGAGTGTGGCCTTGCCGTCTTTCATTGTGATCGGCTGTCCGCCAAGCTCGTATTCCCCATCAGGCATACCGGCGCAGCGCAGTGAATCGGAGATCATAACGAGTTTGTCGTCAAACAGTCGGTACACCGCCCGTATAACCGACGGGTGGATATGCAATCCGTCACATATGAGTTCCACGGTTGCGCCACTGTCAAAGGCAGCCCCCACTACGCCTGGGCTCCTGTGCAGGAACGCTGGCATTCCATTAAACAAATGCGTCGTATGCGATGCACCTGCTTCGTAAGCACGCATAGCGGTCATATAATCCGCCGTCGTATGTCCCAGCGCAACGGTGCAGAGCTTTGAAGCCTCACGAATAAACCGGTAGCCCTCATCTTCCTCTGGTGCCACGGTAACCAGTCGAATCTGTCCGCCTGACGCCTCGTCAAGACGCTTAAACAGATCAATATTGGGCTTTTGCAAATTCTCTGGTGCCTGTGCACCGCGTTTGGCATAGCAGAGAAACGGCCCTTCCAGATTGATCCCCACACATTGCGCCCCGTTTTTCGGTCTGTTGAAGGCTCTCACAGCCTTCATGGCCCGGTAAAGCGCCGACTCGCCCACAGTCATTGTGGTAAAGCAGACCGAAGTTACGCCATACTCGGCATAGCATTTACTCATTCTGACAAGCTCATCCGTGTCTCCGTCGGATGCGTCGTCGCCGCCAATTCCATGCGAATGGATATCGATCAGGCCGGGAATCAAGTACGCCCCGTCCACATCCAGCCCGTCTCCGCTGTCTCCGACCGCAGTAAATGCCGTGTCGAAATCAACGCCGCCATCTATAAATTCTCTATTTTCGGTAAATATGTTTGCATTGCAGATCTTCACAAAACACACCCCCAAAACGACCGTATTAGAAGCATCTTGCTTGCTTCACCTGGAACCCGCTTCCCGAATTGCTTTTCTAACTGACAAGACGGCTCCGGGTGCAACAGACAGTTCATCAATTCCCATTTCGATAAACGTCTCCGTCAAATCCAGATCTGCCCCCAGCTCACCGCAGATTCCGACCCATGCGCCGCCGGCGTGGCCGTTTTCCACAGTCATCCGGATCATGCGCAGAATGGCGGGATGGTGGGGGTCTAAAATACCGTCCAGCCTTGAATTCTGGCGGTCAATCGCAAGAGTATACTGCGTCAGGTCGTTGGTTCCGATGGAAAAGAAGTTCACTTCGTCAGCCAGTTCACGGCTGATCATAACCGCCGCCGGGGTCTCAATCATAACCCCGATCTCCATACGTTCGCTGAAGGCAAGTCCTTCTTCACGGAGTTCGCTTTTTGCCTGATCCAGCATCTCCTTTATTTGCCGAACTTCCTGAACAGATATGATCATCGGGAACATAATCGCAATGTTTCCAAACATCGAGGCACGCAGCAGCGCCCGCAGCTGCGTCCTGAATATGTTCGGTTGATTCAGGCAGATGCGGATGGCGCGATACCCCATCGCGGGATTCTCTTCTTTTGGCAAATTGAAATAATCGGCCTGCTTGTCGGCGCCTAAATCCAGCGTCCGAATGATGACCTGTCTTCCCGCCATGTCCGCGGCCACTTTTTTATAAACGTTGAACTGCTCCTCCTCCGTCGGCCAATGGTCGCTGTTCAGGTAGAGGAATTCGCTGCGGAAAAGGCCGATGCCCTGTGCGTCATTTTCAAGGGCAGCCGGTACATCATCGGCATTGCCGATATTACAGTAGAGCTTGATGGGTTTGCCATCCGCAGTCACATCCGCCTTGCCCTTGAGTTCCCGAAGCAGGGCAATTTGCCTGTTGTCCTGTTCCATTTTGATTTGTATGGAGGCTATCAGCTCATCGGTGGGGTCAATGTACGCAACACTGTGATGCCCGTCGATGACGCAAAGCTTGCCTTCTGCTTCTGCGGGGAAACTGTCGCCCACACCGATCAATGCAGGAATATTCATCGTTCTGGCCAAAATTGCGGTATGACTTTGTGTGGATCCAAATCTGGTGACGATGCCCTTGAGCTTCTCCATATTCAGCTTTACCGTTTCGCTGGGAGACAAATCATCTGCAAACAGAATGTAAGGCTCATTTTCATCTACTTGGACGGCATCTGCGCCTGATAAAATTCTGATGAGGCGGCTGCAGATATCCCTGACGTCGGCAGCGCGGGCCTGCATATAGGATTCCTCCATGGATGCAAACATCTCCGCAAAAGACTCGCCCACTTCTTGCACGGCAAATTCGGCATTTACGTTCTCTTGGTCGATCATCTCACAGATACTTTCCCGCAGTTCATCATCCAGCATCATACCATGAATTTTAAAAATTTCTGCTTGGGCCTCACCGGCCTCTACGGATGCCTTCTTATAAAGCGCATCCAATTCCCTGAGTGCCTGCTCAATGGCAGCTTCCAGGCAAAATTTTTCGGCTGCTGAATCGACGCCCCCGACTTTTGAGACTTTGACGTCCTGTTGAACCATTGACGTAATTTTTGCCATGGCAATACGCTCAACAATGGATTTTCCTTTGATGATTTGCACTGGGCAGCCTCCTCACAGATTCGCTTTCAAAAACCGCTCCAACTCCTCAGCACACTCTTTTTCATCTTCGCCGCTGCACTCAACCCTGATGGTATCTCCGCCTTTGATTCCCATGCCCATAATCATCATCAGCTTCTTCCCATCGCAGCGCTTTTCACCCTTTATAATAGAAACGCTGCTCTGGAAAGCCTTTGCCTGTTTGGCAAAAAAACCGGCGGGGCGCGCATGAAAGCCCAGCTCGTCCTTAATTATATAAGAAAAACTTGTCAATGTCCTTTCCTCCAAATCAAAAAACAATTTGTGTTATTTCAATCTGCTTCCCGGAACTTTCGACAATGCTGCTTCATCTGCGACCACCGTGACATTTGGATGGAGCTGCAGAATCGAAGCCGGAACCGTCGGCACAACCGGCCCACAGAAAGCGGAGACTACCGCATCCGCCTTTGCTTCGCC
>QKDF01000143.1 GCA_003245395.1 Clostridia bacterium | reverse complement strand
TCAGCGGCCCAGGGTCTTTTTCACCCCGGCCACAATATCCGCCGGATGCGGAAATTCCGCGTCTTCCAGCACCGGCGAAAACGGAGACACCACATTCAGGCCCGCTACGCGGCCTACGGGAGAATCCAGCTCGTCAAACAATTCCGATGTGATCTGTGCAGACAGCTCGGCCCCCACGCCGCCGCGGAGCACGCCTTCCTCCACCACGATTACATTATGTGTCTTGCACACGGACGCTTTGACCGTCTCCCAGTCCAGCGGAACCAACGTCCGCAGGTCCACCACTTCGGCATCAATACCCTCTTTGGCCAGTTCCTCCGCTGCCTCCAGGGCAAAATAGACCTGACGGGACCAGGTGAGGATCGTCACATCCTTCCCGGCGCGTTTCACGTCGGCCTGTCCCAGCGGAATCACATATTCCCCGTCGGGGATGTCCTCTTTTTTGGCATAGAGCAGCTTGTGCTCCAGAAATACCACCGGATCGTCGTCCCGGATAGCTGCTTTGAGCAAGCCCTTGGCATCCGCCGCAGTGGAGGGGCAGACCACCTTCAAGCCCGGAATATGGGTGAACAGTGCCTCCAGGCACTGGGAATGCTGTCCGGCATTGCGCCGTCCTGCTCCCATCGGGGCACGAAACACCACGGGAACTTTCACCTGACCGCCGGTCATATACCGCAGCTTGGCTGCCTGGTTCATCACGGGGTCCAGACAAACGGTGATGAAGTCGTCGTACATCCACTCCACCACCGGGCGCAGTCCCCGCATGGCGGCGCCCACGGCGATGCCGGTAAAGCCAGACTCGCTGATGGGTGTGTCGATGACCCGGTTTTCTCCAAATTCATCCCGGAAACCCTGTGTGATGGCGAACACGTTGCCCATCACGCCCATATCTTCGCCCAGAATAATGACACTGGAATCCCGCGCCATCTCCTCATGAAGCGCCTGGCCGATGGCCTTGCTGACTGTAATCTTCATCTCAGCACGCACCTTTCATTGTCGGAGGAATATACGTAATCCGTAACCCGGGCAGGATCGGGATTGGGCGAGTTCTTCGCAAAGGTATAGGCCGCTTCAATCTCGTCGGCCACCTTGCGGTCCAGCGCGTCGATCTCCGTCTCAGCCACGCCCAGCTCCAGCAGCTTGGCCCGAGCCTTGTCGATGGGGTCTTTGGACTTGCCCTCGCTTAGGTATTCCTTAGGACGGTAGTTGGCGGGATCGCCGCAGTAATGGCCCTGATAGCGATAGACCAGCGTCTCCACAATTGAGGGGCCCTCTCCTGCTCTGGCATGTTCCACCGCCGCATCCACCGCGTGATAAACAGCCTCTACATCCGTTCCGTCCACCGTGACGCCGGGGATGTTATAGGCCGCCGCCCGAACCGCCAGCGTATCCGTATTCGTGATACGGTGAATCTCCGTCGAGACACCGTAATGATTGTTCTCAATCAGAAACACCATCGGCAGCTTCCATGTGGCCGCCATGTTGATCGTCTCATGAAAAGTCCCCTGGTTGGAGGCACCATCCCCGAAAAAGGTCAATGTCACGGCCCCGTCGTCCTTGATCTTGGAGGCCAGCGCGCTGCCCGCCGCCAGAGGAATTCCTGCGCCCACAATCCCGTTGGCGCCCAGAATACCCAGCTCCACGTCCACAATATGCATAGAACCGCCCCGTCCTTTACAGTAGCCGGTCTCCTTGCCGAACAGCTCCGCCATGGCCAGATCAGACCGGGCGCCCTTCGCCAGGCAATGGCCATGTCCGCGGTGCGTAGAAGTGATGAAATCAGTGTCCTTCAGGGCCATGCAGGCACCAACACCACTGGCCTCCTGCCCCATATAAAGGTGAATATTGCCAGCCAGCTCGCTCTTCATAAAGCACTCCGCCGCACGGCTCTCAAAGTCCCGGATGCGCGCCATCCGTTCATAGGCCTCCAGATACCATTTGGCGTTGCAGCTCCTCGGTTCTTGTTTCATAGTATCTGCCTCTTTTTCTTATTATTCAGTTGGTTTCATCCACATAAAACAGGGTGTCGAGAATTTCGTCCTTCGTAATTCCACCGAAATAATCCCGCAGGGTAAACCGGTCCAGCACCGCTGCCACGTCCTCCCGCCGGAATGCACAACCCCGCAGCGCGTCGGTCAGTTCATCCATGGAACACACAGCCAGAAAATCTCCGTAAAACACAGCGTTGGTGATCAGGCCTTTTTCGACTTCCAGTTTGGGCTCCAGGATACCGCCTTCCCACTTGCGCTTGTTGGTTATGTTGTACCGGGGAGACTTTCCAAAGTTCCACTCCCAAGTGTCGTACTTGGTGCGTTTGAGTTCCTCCACCTTTACCAGTTCCTCCGTGGACAGACTTTCCTGTACCAGACCGCTTCCGGCCAGGCTTTCTTTCAGATAGGCCCAGAACGCCGGCAGATCCATATCCTCCTTCAGGAAGTCCCGGATGTTTCCGATCCGGCTGCGGACGGACTGTGCACTTTTAGACTGGAACTTGGTGGGGTCAACGTTCAGTGCCCCCGCCACCATGCCCGGATTCGCGTCAAACAGCAGGGTGCCATGGTGGAGAATTCTCCCCTTCATCAGCCGCTGCGCCGTTCCGGAGACCTTCCGGCCTTCCGCCAGAATGTCATTGCGGCCGGAGGCTTCAGCTTGTATTCCAAGGCCATTGAGCGCCTCTACGATGGGACAGGTGAACCGCTCCATTGTCATCCGCTCGGCCTGCCCTGCATCGGTGATAAAGGAGTAGTTCAAATTGCCCAGATCATGATAGACCGCGCCGCCGCCCGTGGTCCGCCGCACCACATTAATATGGTGCTCTTCCACGAACGCTCGGTTAATCTCGGCTTCAGCGTTTTGATTTTGTCCAATGACTATGGTGTTGTCGTTCTGCCACAACAGCAGGTATTCTCCCTCCTGCCGGTTGGCCAGCACAAATTCCTCAAAAGCCAGGTTGTAATAAGGGTTCTGAGAACCCGTCTCCAGATAGATGACTTGCTTGCTCATTGGTGTCTCCTTTGCATTGACGATTTCTCTCAGGCGTGTCCCGCCTCTTCGGAAAGATAAAATTTTTTCTCAGGATACGGCTGTCCCCGCAGAACTATTCTAATTTCCCTTCACGGGACTTTCCATAGGCCAAAGGTGCCAGAATCGCGGCCAGAATCAAAATGGCCGTAAAGCCTGTGGAACCGGAAGTTACCATGACCCCGGCAATCACGATCAGGCCGACGGCCAGCCACAGCCAGCCCGCAAACCGGTGGGTTGCTTTCCAGACAGGCTCACTGCGTTCGGTGAAGGAAAACCGCAGCGCCAGCTTGGCATCCCTGGGGCAGTCCCACATGTGGCCGCCCAGCATCATCAGCGCCATGCCCAAAATACAGGGGGTAATGAACGGCAACGTCAGATCCCCGCCAGCGGACTGCAGAATCAGCCCGCTGCAAAATAGCACGGAAATAACAGGAAA
>QKDF01000097.1 GCA_003245395.1 Clostridia bacterium | reverse complement strand
TTTACAATTCAGGTTCGCTCCGGTCTTCAGCAGAGCTTTGCGCCGGCGGGGATGGCGTCATCCACAATGATCAGGTTCAGCGTTTCTTCTCCATGCTCGGTGTGGACGGCCGAAATCAGCATTCCGCAAGAGTCCAGCCCCATCATCTTTCTGGGCGGCAGATTCACAATGGCCACCAGCGTCTTGCCCACCAAGGCTTCCGGCTCGTACCACTTGTGAATACCGGAGAGAATCTGCCGATCCGTGCCGGTACCATCATCCAGCGTAAAGCGCAGCAGCTTCTCGCTCTTTTTTACCGCTTCGCACGCCTTGACCTTTACGGCGCGGAAATCGCAGGCCGCAAAGGTGTCAAACGGCACATTCTCCGTCGCAAAAGGCTCCAGCTCCACGGCTGGCAAAGCCGCTTTGTGGGCTTCCGCCTGAATTTCATCCAGCGCCGCCAGCTCCTTTTCTGCGTCGATACGGGGGAAGATGTTCTCTCCCTTATGCACAACGGCGGCAGCAGGCAGTGCTCCCCATTGCGCGGCACTGTCCCAGTTGGTCTGATCCTCGTTTTCCACACCAATCTGATTGAAAATCTTGGCGGAGGTCTCCGGGATAAAGGGGATCAGCAACGTGCCGCAAATCCGCAATACCTCCAGTAGGTTGTACATGACCCGAGCCAGACGGGGGCGCTTTGCCTCATCCTTTGCCAGTACCCAGGGGGCGTTTTCATCAATATACTTGTTGGCCCGGGAGATGACGGCAAAGACCTCGGCGATGGCGGACTGGAAGGCAAACTTCTCCATCTGCTCCTCATACTTGCCCCGCAGAGCCGTTGCCAGAACCAACAGCTCGCCGTCCTGATCCGTACCCTCCTGTTCGGCAGGCAGCTGTCCGCCGAAATACTTTTCCACCATCGCGGTGGTGCGGGAGAGCAAGTTGCCCAAATCGTTGGCCAGATCCGTGTTGATGCACTGAATCAGCAGTTCGTTGGAGAAGTTGCCGTCCTGTCCGAAGGGGAAAGAACGCAGCAGGAAAAACCGCAGTGCGTCGGTACCGTACCGTTCAGCCAATAGATAGGGGTCCACAACATTGCCCTTGGACTTGGACATTTTACCGCCGTCCAGCAGCAGCCAGCCGTGGCCAAATACGCGCTTGGGCAGCGGCTCACCCAAGCTCATCAGCATGGCCGGCCAAATAATGGAGTGGAACCGGACGATCTCTTTGCCCACAAAATGCACGTCGCAGGGCCAGTATTTCTCATAGTCATGGTACTTTTCATTGTCGTAGCCCAGCGCCGTGATATAGTTGGACAATGCGTCAATCCATACATAGACCACATGACCCGGATCAAAGTCCACGGGAATTCCCCAGGTAAAGCTGGTGCGGGAGACGCACAGATCCTCCAGACCGGGATCAATGAAGTTGTTCACCATCTCGTTGACACGGCTGCGGGGCTGAAGGAAATCGGTATCCACCAGCAGTTCCCGTACCCGGCCGGCGTATTTGCTCAGCCGGAAAAAATATGCTTCTTCTTCCGCATCTACCACGGGACGACCGCAGTCGGGACAGCAGCCGTCCTTGAGCTGGCTCTCCGTCCAGAAAGATTCACAGGGCTTGCAGTATTTACCCACATATTTTCCCTTATAGATGTCACCATTGTCGTACATCTTCCGGAAAATTTTCTGGATGGCCTCCACATGATAATCATCCGTCGTGCGGATAAAGCGGTCATTGGAGATATTCATCAGCTTCCAAAGATCCAGAATTCCGCCCTTGCCCTCCACGATGTTGTCCACAAACTGCTTGGGCGTAACGCCGGCCTCGCGGGCCTTGTCCTCGATCTTCTGGCCATGCTCGTCCGTTCCGGTGAGGAACATCACGTCACAGCCGGTCAGCCGCTTATAACGGGCCATGGCGTCGGTGGCCACGGTGCAGTAGGTGTGGCCGATATGCAGCTTGTCCGAAGGGTAGTAGATGGGCGTGGTAATATAAAATTTCTTCTTTTCCATGGGATTGTTATCCTCCTTTTCCGCCCTCCGAATGGAAGAAGGCGGTATTGCGCGTTCATAATTTTGTATTTTATGCCAAAGCAGGCAAAATTACAACAATTTTACAAATTTTCGTCCGCCAGCGATCCTCGCCGCCTCCAGCGGCCGGAAAAAAAATAGACGGTACAGATGACCAATCCTGCGCACCAACCGATGCCGATACCGTAGTACATCACCTGTGGTCCAAAATGATTGGCCAGCAGATAAACCAGCGGCACCCGCAGCAAAATCAGGGAAATCACCGAATTGATAAAGGGAAACAGGCTGTCTCCCGCCCCCCGCATAGCGCCGTTGAGACAGAAGAAAATGCTGAACGGCACGTAGAAGGGCATAACGCAGCGCAGGTATAGGAAACCGGACTCCACGACCTCTTTCTTCGGTGAGAAAAAACCCACCAGCACATGGCCTGTCGTGAGCAGCGTCAGCGTCATCAGAAGGCTCCATCCCGATGCCATTAAAATAGTCGCCTTCACGCCCTGGTTGACACGCTCCGGCTTTCTGGCGCCGGTGTTCTGGCCCACAAAGGCCGTAATGGAATTCGTCAGAGCCTGGACAACCAGAAACGCCGTCTGATCAAGGCGATTGCCCACATTGTATCCGGCGGTAAACGCCTTGCCGAAGGTATTGGCTTTGCTCATCACGAGCATAACGCCGATGGAAACCAATGACATCTGCAGTCCCGCGGGCAGTCCGATGCGCATAACCTGGCGGAACAGTCCCCGGTCAAAGCGGAAGCGCAATGGCCGGATGGTGATTTCCGGATAGTACCGGTTGATGTAGATCAGGCCGAACACCCAGGAAAAAGTCTGGGAGATGACGGTACCGATAGCCACGCCGGCCACGCCCATGCCGCCCTTGAGCACCAGCACCAAATCCAGAATGATGTTCATCACAGCCGCTATGGATAAAAATAGGAGCGTTGTGCGGCTGTTGCCCAATCCGTTGAGGATTCCGGCATTGGTATTGTACCCAATGGTTCCCACCAGCCCGGCACAGACAATCATCATATAGACCCAGGACTCATGATAAGCCGTCTGATCCACCCGCAGAATGAACAGAAGAGGCTTGACCATCAGCAGTGCAAACACGGTAACCGGTACGGCGGCAACCAACAGCGTGCTGTACACCGTGTCCACAGCGTTCTGCACCCGATCCATCCGGCCGGCCCCGTAATACTGAGAAATAACCACCGTGGCCCCGTTGGCAAGGCCCATGAACAGGGAAGTGAACATAAAGATCACCGGGAAGCCAACACCCACGGCGGCCAGCGCCGCATCGCCCACGTAGTTGCCCACCACCCAGGAGTCCACCATGTTATAAAGCTGCTGGAGAAAGCTCCCCATCAGAAGCGGAAGCGCAAAAAAGAAAATATGGCCTGCCGGACTGCCCACCGTCATGTCCCGCAGCCCGCGGCCGTGCTTGCTCATGCAGAATAACACTCCTTTT
>QKDF01000174.1 GCA_003245395.1 Clostridia bacterium | reverse complement strand
GTGGGAGCGCTTCCGCGATAATTTGGTCTCGGATCTGCGTGCAGATCTGTTCGTAGATCGGGGTACCGGCGCTGTTGCGGATTAAAATCTGCATGTTTGCACCTCCTGCGTACTGTACATAAACAGTATATACAGTATAAACAGATTGTCAAGAGAAATTTTCTGCTTTTTTATTGTTCGGATCTTGGAATCTTGCAAAGCCACTAGGAAGTAGGTGCAATTTGTGGTAAAATAACCGCCGAAAGGCTATTTACGCGATTTAACGCGATACGCCAAGCTGAAACTCGGGATGCGGCGCGGAGAATTCCGCGCGAAAAGACAGGACTCCCGTGAAAGCGCAGAAGGGGACAGGGTTTTGAAAACTGTGACGGGAGAAAACAATCTGCTCATTACCTGGCGGCCTGCCTTTGACGGTGCGGAGCTGACGCGGGTGGAAACTGCGGACACGCAGGTCGCGCTGCCTGAAACGCTGGAGGGACTGCCGGTGACCTCTCTGGGTCACCATGCGTTTGCGCCGGATGAACGAATGGCAGAGGGAGGGCAGATACAGATCACCTGCGGACCGGCCGGAGGCGACCCTGACACCCGGAAACTGGAGCAGATCACACTGCCATCCACGCTGCGCCGGGTGGGAGACTACGCCTTTTACAACTGCGCGAACCTACGTGAGGTACGGCTTTCGGAGCCGGTGGAGCACTGGGGCGGAAGCGTTTTTATGAACTGCGGAGCGCTGGATACTTTTTTCATTCAAGCACGCGACGAGCGGGCGGAGAGCGTGTCCTATTTTGCCGATGAGCTGCCGGGAGAGCTGGATGTGACCATCGAATACCCGGACGGCACCCCTGCCCGCCTGATTTTCCCCGGCTATCTGGAGTCCTATGAGGAGAATCTTCCCGCGCACCATTTCGACTATAATATTCAGGGTCCGGGCTATCCGTATCATCATGTATTCCGGAGCCGCGCCCTGTTTCTGAAGGAGTACGACCGGCTCTGGCCGACTCTGCTGGGGATGGAGCATGACCCGGGCTGCGCGCTGCGGCTGGCCTGGCATCGGCTGCGCCAACCGCGGGAACTGACGCCGGAAGCGGATGGACAGTATCGCACGTATCTGCGCGGCTGTGCGCAGGATGTCCTTGCCTGGCTGCTGGAGAATCGGGACAGCCGGGGACTGGCGTGGTTCTTGCCTTGGGCGGAGACAGACAAGGAAACCCTGCGCCGCGCCTGCGAACAGGCCCGTTCGCTGGAAACAGCGGAGGCGCTGGCTCTGCTGCTGGAAGAGCAGCACCGGCGGTTCCCAGACGGAACGGACAAGTGCTTTGCGCTTTAGAACGAATTTTTTAATTATTTAATCGGTAGGCAGAGGAGGGGTAAAGCGGATGGCTGCTGAAAAGACCATGGCGGAAGTGGGACTGGAGATCCTGCGTGCATCCCAGAGCGAGCTCTATCTGAACCTGCCCTATCTGGATTTGGCGCTGTGTGCGCTGGCATTTCTCCCCGCCGGAGAGGTGACGCTGACTCTGGCCACGGACGGGGAAAAACTGTATTATGACGGCGCGTACCTGTCGGATCGGTATCTGCGCTCCCGCACGGGAGTAAACCGGGCCTATCTCCATGTGATTTTCCACTGTATGCTACGCCATCTGGCGAAAAAGCAAGGCAGGGACGGGGCACTATGGGATTTGGCCTGCGACATTGCGGTGGAGAGTATACTGGACGAGCTGGCTGACAGCTATCCCTGCCTGCGGGGAAACGGAGCGCCCATGCGCCGAGGACTGTACGGCGACTACCGCACCCACATGAAGGTGCTCACCGCGGAGGGCATTTACCGGGAACTGCTGCGTCGGCGTCTGCCGGAGTATGACATTGCCCGGCTGCAGCGGGAGTTTTTTGAAGACGATCACGGTCTTTGGGCGCCTGAGAGCCGAGAGCAGAAAGAGCAGAGCGACCGCCAGGATCAAAAGTGGGGCGGGATGTCCGAACGTACCCAGACGGGGCTGGAGACAGTGCTGGCCGGACGTGTCACCGGCGGCGAGGCGGTCTATGAGCAGGTGAAGGTTGCCAATCGGGAGGGCGTGGATTACCGGGATTTTCTCCGGCGGTTTGCGGTTCCCCGGGAGGTGATCGGGGTGGACGGCGACTCTTTTGACTATGGGTTTTACAGCTATGGCCTGCGGCTCTACGGCAACATGCCTCTGGTGGAGCCGCCGGAAACCCGGGAGGAAAAGCGGATTCAGGATTTTGTCATCGCGGTGGATACCTCCATGTCCACCTCCGGCGCTCTGGTGCGGCAGTTTTTGTCCGCGACTTACTCCATCCTCCGCAGTACGGAGACATTTTCCACCAAAGTGAATATTCGCATTCTGCAGTGCGACGACCAGCTGCGCAGTGACACCGCCATCCATGATCTGCGGGAGCTGGAGGACTATATGGATCATTTTCAGCTTGCGGGCGGCAGCGCCACGGATTTCCGCCCCGTCTTTACCCATGTGGAACAGCTGCGGGCGGCGGGAGAGTTGCCGGGACTGAGGGGGCTGATTTATTTTACGGATGGCATGGGGATTTACCCGAAAAAACGGCCGCCCTATGAGACGGCATTTGTCATGATGGAATCGCCCACGTTCCCGGTGGATGTGCCGCCCTGGGCGATCAAGCTGACGCTGACCGAGCCTGAGCTGGAGGAGGCGGTGCAGCCCCGGCCGCTGGAGGACGACGAGCCGGATTTGTCCGAGATGCCAATTTTGTAATGAGCAACGGAGGAATACCATGAATATCAAACAGGCAAAGCAGGAGATTACCAATACCCTCCGGGCCTATTTGGCCAAGGACGCACAGGGGAATTATCTCATTCCCGTCAACCGCCAGCGGCCCGTGCTGCTGATGGGGCCTCCGGGAATCGGCAAGACCCAGATCATGGAGCAGATCGCGGCGGAAACCGGCGTGGGTCTGGTGTCCTATACGATCACTCACCACACCCGGCAGAGCGCCATGGGCCTGCCATATATTGAAAAGCGAGACTACGACGGAAAAGAATACTCCGTTACCGAATATACCATGAGCGAAATTCTGGCCTCCGTGTACGATCTGATGAAAAATACCGGCATTCGGGAAGGCATCCTCTTTCTGGATGAGATCAACTGCGTGTCCGAGACGCTGGCGCCCATGATGCTTCAGTTTTTGCAGAACAAGACCTTCGGTAATCAGCGCTTGCCGGAGGGCTGGACCATCGTGGCGGCGGGCAACCCGCCGGAGTACAACAAGTCCGTCCGGGACTTCGATGTGGTGACGCTGGACCGGGTGAAGCGGATTGATGTGAAAGAGGACTTCGCAGTCTGGAAGGAATACGCCTATCGCCGCGCCCTTCACGGAGCTGTCATCTCCTATCTGGACATCAAGAAAGAGAATTTTTATCGCGTGGAGACCAGCGTGGACGGGGCGGAGTTTGCCACCGCCCGTGGCTGGCAGGATTTAAGCGAGCTGCTGCAGGTCTATGAAAAATTGGGCCT
>QKDF01000253.1 GCA_003245395.1 Clostridia bacterium | reverse complement strand
CTAATTCGACACAAATTGGGGTTCTTTTCTAATTCATATCACACAGGGAGGCACATACTATGAAACAGTACAAAGTCGGTATTATCGGCGGAACGGGGATGGTAGGCCAACGCTTTATCACTCTGATGGAGAATCATCCTTGGTTTCAACTCACCGCCATTGCAGCCAGCGCCCGCAGCGCAGGACGTACTTACGCCGAAGCGGTAGAAGGCCGCTGGGCTCTGGATATTCCCATGCCGAAGGAAGCCGGAGAACTGGTCGTCTTGGACGCCGAGGCCGACGCGGCAAAAATAGCCGATATGGTAGATTTTTGTTTCTGTGCCGTGGATATGAAAAAAGAGGAAATCCGTGCGCTGGAAGAAAAATATGCTAAGTTGGAGTGCCCTATCGTCTCCAACAACAGCGCCAACCGCTGGACCGACGATGTACCCATGGTGGTTCCTGAAATCAATGCGGAGCACATTGGGATTATCGCCGCTCAGCGCAAGCGTTTGGGAACAAAACGCGGCTTTATTGCAGTCAAGTCAAACTGTTCTCTCCAGAGCTATGTACCTGCTCTGCACCCTCTGCGTAAATATGGCTTGGATCAGGTGCTGGTTTGCACGTATCAGGCAATTTCCGGCGCCGGAAAGACTTTTGCCCGCTGGCCGGAGATGGTGGATAACTGCATTCCCTACATCGGTGGTGAGGAAGAGAAGTCAGAGCAGGAGCCGATGAAACTGTGGGGCCATATTGAAGGTGCAAAAATTGAGAAAGCCCATGGCCCCTCTATCACGGCGCAGTGCATTCGTGTGGCCTGTCAGGATGGCCATATGGCTGCCTGCTTCATGAAGTTCCTTCCCGGCCAGGCGCCGTCCATCGAGCAAATTAAGCAGGACTGGGCGGCTTTCCGCGGCCCTGCCCAGGAATTGGAGCTCCCCTCCGCCCCGAAGCAGTTCCTGCACTATTTTGAGGAGGCCGACCGCCCCCAGACCCGTTTGGATCGGAATCTGGAGAATGGTATGGCCGTATCCATTGGCCGTCTGCGCCCTGATTCGCAGTACGATTATAAGTTTGTCTGCTTGTCCCACAACACATTGCGGGGAGCCGCCGGTGGAGCCGTGCTGCTGGCTGAGCTTCTGTGCAAAGAAGGATATATCACTGCCAAGTAATCTCACGTTTAGCCACTACTAAAGAGAGCGAATGTTCGCCTGATGCGGACATTCGCTCCTTTTTTCTCTAAAAGATTTTGGAAAGGAGATTTTGCCTTGTGAAGGAACCTATATTTACAGGCTCTGGCGTAGCAATTATTACCCCATTTCACCATGAAGCGTTGGATCTGGAGACACTCGGCCAGCTGATCGACGCCCAAGTGGAAAACGGCACGGACGCGGTGGCGGTCTGCACTGCCACCGGAGAGGTCACTACCCTGTCATATCGGGAGCGGATGCGGTGCATTGAGTTTTGCGTGGAGTACACGAATGGCCGCGTTCCGGTAATTGCAGGGGTAGGAGCAGAGAGCACGGAAAGAGCTGCAATTTTGTCCAGGGATACCCAGAGTGCCGGAGCGGATGGTCTGCTGGTCTCGGCTCCATGTTACAGCAGACCGACGCAAAACGGACTGATCCGGCATTTCAAGGTGATTGCGGATGTAGTCAACATTCCCCTGATTCTGAACTGCGAACCGGAACGTACCGGTGTCTGCCTTGCTCCAGAGAGTTGTGCCATCCTGTCCCGTCATCCAAGCATTATCGGAGCGGTGGATGCCTCAGAAAACCTCGGTCTTCTTCGCCAAGCGCGCAATCTCTGCCCAGAGGATTTTTCTTTCTGGTCCGGGCGGGATGAACAGGCGGTATCGGCATGCGTACTGGGCGGGGTCGGCGTTATATCTGTGGCTGCCAACCTGCTGCCGTCTGAACTTCATGTACTCACCCGCCTCTGTCTGGATAATGATTTCCAGTCTGCAGGGCAGCTGCTGCTCCAGCTTCAGCCTTTCTTCGATATGCTGATGTGCGAGACGGACCCAATTCCTGTAAAGACCGCTTTAAGCCTGTTGGAGTTTGGAACAGGAGACCTGCGGCCTCCCCTTTGTCTGCCTACGGCGGAACATTTGGAATTCATATTGGAAACACTGCTGAAGTATGGTCTGGCACCCAGCCTGTAACATAATGAAGGAGGGCCGATGGCCCTCCTCCCTCTTATGCGTTTGCGCCGCGCTGGAGCTCGATATACTCGTCGTAGGTGCACATCTTATCCACCATGCCCTCCGGCCGGAATTCCATGATGCGGTTGGCAACCGTCTGGACAAACTCATGGTCGTGGGAAGCAAACAGCACCGCTCCCTTGAACTCCATCAGGCCCTTGTTGACGGCGGTGATGGATTCCAGATCAAGGTGGTTAGTGGGCTGATCCAGAATCAGCACATTGGAGCCGTACAGCATCATTCTGGAGAGCATGCACCGCACTTTTTCGCCACCGGAGAGTACCTTAACCGGCTTAAATACCTCGTCGCCGGAAAACAGCATCCGTCCAAGGAAAGACCGCATGAAGGATTCTGTGGTCTCATGGGTGTACTGCCCCAGCCATTCCACCAGATTCAAATTGCAATCGTTGAAAAAGGCGGAATTGTCCAGAGGAAAATAGGAGGTGGTAATCGTGGTGCCCCACTTATAGCTGCCCTCATCCGGTTCCAGTTCCCCCATCAGAATGCGAAACAGGGTTGTTTTGGCAAGCTCGTCCTCCCCCACAAAAGCAATTTTATCATTGCGGTTGACCCGGAAGGACACGTTGTCGAGCACCTTGCGGCCATCGATGGTCTTGCTGATGTTCTCCACCGTCAGGATTTCCTTGCCGCACTCCCGATCCATGGTGAATCCAACAAAGGGATAGCGGCGGGAAGATGCAGGCATCTCCTCCACTGTCAGTTTATCCAACAGTTTGCGGCGGGACGTGGCCTGCTTGGATTTGGACTTGTTGGCGGAGAACCGTTCGATAAAGCTCTGCAGTTCCTTGATCTTCTCTTCGTTCTTGCGGTTCTGATCCCGCATCATCTTCTGCACCATCTGGCTGGACTCGTACCAGAATTCATAGTTGCCCACATACATCTTGATCTTACCGTAGTCCACATCCACGATGCTGGTACAGACGGTATTGAGGAAATATCGGTCATGGGATACCACGATGATCAGGCCCTCATATTCCATGAGAAAATCCTCCAGCCATTCGATAGCTTGGAGATCCAGATGGTTGGTGGGCTCGTCCAGCAAAATGATGTCCGGCTTGCCGAACAAAGCTTGGGCCAGCAGCACCTTGACCTTTTCTTTGGCAGTCAGAGTGCTCATTTCGCTGTAGAGAATGTCATTTGACAGCCCCAGCCCCTGGATCAGACGGCTGACATCCGATTCGGACTCCCATCCGCCCATCTCTGCAAACTCCGCTTCCAATTCACTGGCCTTCACGCCATCCTCGTCAGTGAAATCCTCCTTCTCATAGAGGGTGTCCTTCTCCTTCATTACATCGTAAAGGTGC
>QKDF01000056.1 GCA_003245395.1 Clostridia bacterium | reverse complement strand
CCTCCCGGTAAAGGCGTTCCAACTGCCACATACCGTTGTACTCGATCAAAACCTGCTTGGGCTTGTATTTCTTTTCGCAGCTTTTCAGGAATGAACACGTGAGGGATTCCTCATCCTCCACCTGAAGTACTGTCACACTGTCCAGCGCGGCTTTTTCGTATTCTACTTCGCCTTCTTCACAGCACAGCAGCAGCGTCCGGTCTCCGCGAGCGAACCCATCCTGCAAAATTCCATTGATAAAGCTTGTTTTGCCGGCGTCCAAAAAGCCGGCGATCAGATAAACAGGGATATCCATGAATGTCCAATTCCTTTACATTATGAGATGCCGAACAGCGTCTTCAACTTCGATTCGTTCAGCTCTGCACCGATAACACATAGACGTCCGGTATAATCCGGGTTACCGCTGCGCACATTTGCTTCTTCCGGAACATAGTCAAAGTTGATCCAACTGCCGTCCTCAGCGGGGAGAATTCCCTTCGCCCGCAGGATCTTGCCGTACGCACCGGAGTCAAGCTCCTTCAAAATGGCATGGACGCCCGCCTGCGTGAAGGTTTTGGGCGTCTCTACGCCCCAACTGGTAAATACCTCGTCAGCATGATGGTGATGATCGTGGTCATGGCAGCCGCATGTGCACTCCGGTCCATGCTCATGATGGTCATGCTCGTGGTCGTGGTCATGGTGGTCGTGGTCATGGCAGCCGCATGTGCACTCTGATCCATGCTCATGATGCTCGTGCTCGTGGTCGTGGTCGTGGTGATGATGCTCCTCTGTCTCCTGTTCGGCCCGGATGCGTGCCAGAAGTTCATCAGCCAAAGAGACCTTTTCAATGGCAGAGAGGATGGTTTTTCCGTCCAGCTGATCCCAGGGAGTGGTCAGAATAGCGGCCTGGGGATTCTTCTCCCGCAGCATTGCCACGGCGGCTTCCAGCTTTTCCGGGGAGAGCTTCTGCGTCCGGGAGAGAATGATGGTGCCGGCGCTTTCCACCTGGTTATTGTAGAATTCACCGAAGTTCTTCATATACACCTTCGCCTTGGAGGCATCCGCCACGGTGACAAAGCTGTTGAGCTCCAGTTCCGGGTCCAGAGCGATGGTATTTTGTACAGCGGCGATTACATCGGACAGCTTTCCCACACCAGAGGGCTCAATGAGGATTCGATCGGGGTGAAACTGCTTATGCACGTCCTGCAGCGCCTTGCCGAAATCTCCCACCAGAGAGCAGCAGATGCATCCGGAGGACATCTCGGAGATCTGTACGCCCGCGTCCTTCAAAAAACCTCCGTCGATACTGATTTCACCGAATTCATTCTCGATTAATACCAGTTTTTCGCCCTGATAAGCCTCGGCAAGCAATTTTTTAATCAGAGTTGTCTTGCCAGCTCCCAAAAAACCGGACACAATATCGATTTTTGTCATACCATCAAGTCCTTTAATTTAGATTCCGTCATCCGCCGACCAAATCCGGTCTTAAAAAGCGCACAGCACCACGGATACAGCGTTTGCTTAACAGACATTATCATACCATCAAAAACAGAAAAAGCAACTCTATCATAGAAAATTTACAGTTTCTGGGTTGCTAAAGAGCAAAAGAAGGGCGGCACCTCGATGAAAGGTACCGCCCTTGGAAGCAGGAAGACGCTGGCGCACGGGGTAAGAATACCGCACCGAATGACTTCGGAACGGGGCCGAAATTCTACCGGCGGCGCATCCGGATCTGTTCCTGAGGGGAGATAGTCTCAGGCCGCAATTTTGCTTTCTTTGTTCTTTTTCCAAGCTTTCTTCTGCAGCTCCACCTCGGGCTGGAACTTGTGCATATCCGCAGCGATGGTGCCAGAGAGAGCCAGCAGAGTAATCAGGTTGGGGATTGCCATCAGCGCATTGAAAATGTCGGAGATGTTCCACACCAACGACAAGTTCTGGGTGGCGCCGACAAAGGCGACAAGAGCAAATGCGACACGGTAGATCATAACGGGCTTCATACCGAACAGATATTCAAATGCCTTTTCACCGTGGTATTCCCAGCCGATGATGGTAGAGAACGCAAACAGCGCAATACCGATGGTTACCAGTACGGCACCGACCTCGCCCAGCACGGTACGGAATGCCAGAATGGTCAGGGCGGAGCCGCTGACCACTTTGCCGTCGGCACCCATAGTGCCCAGCACGCCGGAGGAGCAAATTGCAAGACCGGTAACGGTGCAGATTATAAGGGTGTCGAAGAACGTACCGGTCATGTTGATGTAACCCTGACGGACAGGATTGTCGGTCGTGGCGGAGGCCGCGGTGATTGCCGCGGAGCCCATGCCAGCTTCGTTGGAGAACACTCCGCGGGCCACACCAAAGCGGGCGGCACCCAGAATGGAAGTTGTGATGGTTCCGGCAAAACCGCCGGCGGCTGCAGAGGGGCTGAGTGCCATCTTGAACATGGTAACGATGGCTGCGGGAACTTCGGTAATATTACCGAGAATAACAATGATACCGCCGATCAGATAGAACACGGCCATCACGGGAACCACGATGGAAGATACCTTAGAAATGCTCTTGATGCCGCCAATGACGATTACCAGGGCCAAAACGGTAATGATAGCGCCGGTGATCCAGGTTGGAACAGCAAAGGTAGAGGAAAGGGAATCCGAAATAGAGTTGGCCTGTGTCATATCGCCGATGCCGAACGAGGCAACCACCGCAAACAGGGCGAACAAGAATCCAAGCACCACGCCGAAACTGCCCTTGAACGCCTTTTTCATGACGTACATGGGACCGCCGGACATTTCACCCTTTTCGTTAACTTCGCGATACTTAACGGCCAGCATGCACTCTGAAAATTTGGAGGTAAGACCGAAGGCTGCGGAAATTTCCATCCAGATCAGAGCGCCCGGACCGCCGGCAGCCAGAGCGGTTGCGACACCCACGATGTTTCCGGTTCCGATCGTTGCGGCCAGAGCGGTCATCAGTGCCGAGAAGGGGGATACGTCGCCGGTTCCGCGGTTTGTGGTACGGGCTTCCTTACTTGTGACGCTCTTGAGCGCGTAGCCCAGGTTACGCCAGGGAAGAAAACCAGTGCGAATCGTCAGGAAGATGCCGGTACCTACCAGCAGGACCAGCATGACAGGTCCCCAGACGATGCCATCGACTTTGTCGATCCATTGTGCGAATGTCATGGTAATTCTCCTTCATTTCAATTTAAACTCTCACACAGAAAACCACGCAAACAATACCGCCGCAGGGATCGGCCATCACCTGAACTGCGGAATAGTTTGGTGGCTATAAATATTAGTTTATCGTAATTTTTTAAAAGGACAATCCGTGTTTTTTACAAAAAGATAGTGAATTCTTAACGCTTTTTTGATACCTATACGAAGCGCACAAAAATTGAACTGTAGAATATACAGAATATATAAATAATATCCACATTGAAAGCAATTCATATCTCGTATGAAGAAAACAATTGTGCAATATAACAAAAATGGGTGAAAAACATTGGAATTACAAGAGGGCGAAAATAAAAAAATT
>QKDF01000194.1 GCA_003245395.1 Clostridia bacterium | reverse complement strand
TGCCGTGCGTATTTGTCAATAATTTTTTTCTTTCTGAAAATTTGCGGTATAAAATCATGGCGAAGCGGCAAACTATCCCACGTACTCAACAATGCGGAAGGAGGTGTATCCCAATATGGCACAGTATGATCGTGAGAAGGACATCCAGAAGGAAGGCCGTCAGACCTCTAACGCCAAGGAAAACCGGAAGTCTTCCAATACTACTTCCAACACAACTTCCAACAACACTACGACTTCCAATACCACGACTTCCAATCGCACTTCCAATCAGAGATAACCGGACAAGTCACCGCAATAGCGGAGGCAGAGACCCGGCAGAGAAAAACGGCAGAGCCGAAAGGCTGTGCCGTTTTTCTCTGGCAGCGCTACATAGACCTCTCCATCTGTTTTTCTGCTTGTCTTACCACTAAATTCATGGTATTCTGGCAAAGTGACAAACGGGAGGAATTTTGTACATGAACATAAAAAATAGTAAACTTTTGGGGTATCTGTTTGCACTGTTCACCGTGGTGGTTTGGGGCACTACCTTTATTGCAAGCAAGCAGCTGCTCCTGGCCGGCTATACGCCTGCCCGTATTATGCTGATGCGGTTTTTGCTGGGCTACGGCGGGCTGTGGCTCACTCGTCCCCGACAGCTGAAGCTGTCCCGGAAAGAAGAAGCCCTGTTCGCGCTGTTGGGGGTCTCCGGATGTTCCCTCTATTTTCTCACAGAGAACTCCGCCCTGCTGTTCACCTCCACAGCTAACGTCAGCATTCTTGTTTCCTGTGCGCCGATTCTGACCGCTCTGCTGGCACATTTTACTACAGACGAAAAATTTAATTCCGGGCTGCTCTGGGGCTTTCTGGTGGCATTTACCGGAGTGGTTATGGTGGTGTTCAACGGAGCGTTTGTTCTGCATCTCAATCCCCGCGGAGATCTGTTGGCCCTGAGTGCCGCCGTTTTCTGGGCCGTTTATTCCGTGACGATCAAGCGCATCAAACAATATGACCCAATTCTCATCACCCGCAGAATCTTACTTTGGGGAATCTTATCCGCCATTCCCATGGCTGTTCCCGGCGGAGCATTCACGCTGGCGCCCCTTGCCGCTTCCCCCCTTCTGCTCTTTAACGTCATATACCTGGGTCTGATCGGCAGCGCGCTGTGTTATGTTTTGTGGAATCGGGCATTTGGCCTGCTGGGCGTGGTCTCCACCAACAACTGCCTTTATATGATTCCCTTTGTGACAATTGTCGCCGCATTTTTTGCGCTGCATGAACCGGTTTCCCCCATTGCAATTCTGGGCGCCGTTCTGATCACCGCCGGTGTGGTGGTGTCTCAGCAAATACCCAAAATAGTAAAAAACGCAAAAAAGAACAGCGCCTGCACTTGAGGCAGGCGCTGTTCTTTTAATTTGCAGGCATGTCCTCCGGGTTACTCTGTCAGCGCAGGAACTGGATGTTGCAGTCCACCTTGCCGCTGATTCCGTCGATGCACCCGGAACTGCTGAACTGCCAGTAATCCATCTGATAGTACAGCTGAGGATACAGCGTGGTCGAAGAATCCGTCTTATACTCCGGATACCACAGGGGATAATCCGACAGATAGGATAGATCCAGCTTATTGTAGATCACATAAGAGCTGGCATAGATCATCGCGTCATAGCCCGCGGCTTTAATGGTATCGCAGAACGCCTTGGCACAGGCGGTGGCCATTTCCGGTGTGGTGCCATAGACCCTGTAAGTGCTGTCATGCATTTCCCAGTCATAGGCCACAGGTCCGGTCAGCTTCCGGCCATCAAGCAGTTTGAGAACATAGTTGGCCTCCTCCACCGCCTCGTCCACGGAGATAGCCTGAGAAAAGAAGTAAACGCCCGTATCGAGACCCGCGGCCATGGCGCCGTCGATATTTTGGGCATAAAATGCATCTGTGTTCAGTGTTCCGGAGCCTGTTCCCCGAAATCCGATCCGCGCAAACACGAAATCCACGCCGTTTGCCTTGACCGCATCCCAGTCAATTCCTCCGCTGGTATTGCGGTTCTGATATGCAGATACGTCAATACCGAACCGGGTGGCAAAATCCGAGCCAACATAGGTCAGCCGATCGCCATCCCAGCAAAAATCGCTGCTCCCCATCTGATTCACGTCCACGCCTTCATAACAGGGAATTTTCTTTCCGTCAGCCGTCGTGATGTACGTCCAATTCAACTCTGGAAGGTCAGCGGAGGAACTGTCGGAAGCATTGTCAGACGAGGAATCGGGAGTCTGCGTCGTCTGCGTGGTGACTTCCTCCACAGGAGCAGAACCCAAATTGCGGATCGAACCCATCAGCTTTACATCCTTGAGCACCACGCCATCGGTCACGCCGGGCGCAATAATCAAATCACCCGCCACGGTCATATTCTCCAACTGTGCCCCATCCGCGGAATTGATCATCAGGGCTCCGGAGGTGTCGGCAGAGTAAGTCGTATTGCTCTGCACCAGAACATCGATCATATTATTCAGGATATTGACCACTTCCGCCCGTGTAATGGCATCCGCAGGCCGGAACTTTCCGCCGGCCGTATCCGTCAGATAGCCTCGGTCAGACATAGCGGCCACGTACCCAACGGCATAGGATGCCAACTGATCTGTATCGGTATAATCCGGCGTCCCCGTGGACTGGGTCAGCCCAAACGCCCGGGCGATCATGGTAACTGCCTGTTGACGGGTAATGTCGGCTGTGGTACGGGCTTCTCCGTCAGTGCCCAGATAGACGCCCGCTGCGTTAAGCTTCAAAATTGCACTTTCCCAATATGTACCTGCGGTATCGGAAAACGTATCCGCCGGTGAAGTCGTCTGAAACTGCAAAAAGCGATCCATAATTCCTGCAAAAGCGCCGCGGGTAATCGTGCTGTCCGGATGAAACGTCCCGTCATCATAGCCCTTGATAATTCCGTATTCCCCGCTCCATTTATTGATGGCGCTTTCAGCCCAATGGCCTGAGGTATCGGAAAATGCCGCAGCAACAGGCATTGTCAGCAGCGCACCCGCCAGCACCAGCGCCATCGCGGCTCTGAGCGGTCGAAATTCAGGCATTGCAGTCCCTCCCTATCCCATTCTGTCAAAAACAGTCGAATTTATTTTCAAAAAGCAGGCGGCGTGGTTGCGCCGTCTGTTTTTATTATAGCAAATCTTTTCCAGTCAGGTCAATCCATAATTTTATGTAAACTTTGCCAAAATAGAGGGCGGGAGATTTGCGCCCCCGCCCTCCGCAAAAAATCAGCTAACCTCCACAACACGGACAACACCGTCGGTATCCACATACAAATTGGAAGTATTGGCAAATGCACGAGCCGCAGAAAGTGTTATCCATGTCCCGGAGGATTTATTGTAGCAAAGAACGTCCTCCGGCACGGTATAGGTCCGGCCGCTTACCGTTACAGCAGTTGACCCGGTCCAGGCACTGTTGGCAACGCTGCTTAAATTCGTCAGGGTCATCAGGCCCGTAATCGTGGTTCTCGCCGCATTAAGACGAATCCCTACAAAGGCACCATTGGAAA
>QKDF01000023.1 GCA_003245395.1 Clostridia bacterium | reverse complement strand
TGTCTCCGGGCCTTATTCAGCTTTCCGTATACGGCGCCATGGTAAGGCGGATGAAAAAGCCCTTGTCGTGGTCGCAGACCGGGCACTTCTCCGGCGCGTTTTTTCCGGTAAACACGTATCCGCAGTTTAGGCACATCCATCCGCACGCACTGTCGGACACAAACAGCTTTCCCTGCTCGATCAGATCCGCCAGATGGCCGAATCGGTCGCCGTGGATTTTTTCAATCCCCGCAATCCGCTCAAAGGAATCCGCCACCCGGACAAATCCCTCCTGCCGGGCCGTCTCTCCAAAGGATTTATAGACCGGGTCGTGCTCCTCATATTCATTGTGCTGGGCAAAGCGCAGCAGCTGCACCGCCGAGTCGGCAATGTCCACGGGATAGGCCCCGTCGATGGCAATATTCTGTCCGGCCAGGGCCTTGAGATGCTTATAGAAAATCTCCGCATGCTCTTTTTCCTGGTCGGCGGTAAAACGGAACACCGCCTCCACCACATGCAGTCCTTCCCGTTTTGCCTGGGACGCGGCAAAGGTATAGCGGTTCCTGGCCTGACTCTCGCCGGCGAAGGCCCGCATCAGATTCGTTTTCGTCTCACTGTTTTGAAAATCCGCAGCCATGGTTTTTCTCTCCTCCCGCATTTCGGTATCGACGGATAGCGTGTGCAGAAGCGGAAAAAATATACAGCGGCTCAGAAAAGGCCCTTTGGCACCGTGAGATCCCCGGTGGGAACCTTGTCCCATGCAAATTCCGCCAGCAACTCCGGCGGTGTGCACGGTCGGGCAGAGGGATGGAAGCCCGCCAGATACGCCAGCTTCCCGATGACTGCCTCCGGCGTGCTTCCCGCAAGCAGAACATCCAAACTGAGGTCGCGCTCCCGCTTGGAGAGCCGCCGTCCGTCCGCCGCCAGCAGCAATGGGCTATGAATAAAGCGCGGTGCGGGCAGTCCCAGCAGGTCGTAAAGCAGCAGCTGCCGCGGCGTGGAGGACAGCAGGTCCGAGCCCCGCACCACCTCCGTCACGCCCATGGCCGCGTCGTCCACCACCACCGCCAATTGATAGGCCCACAGCCCGTCCGAACGCCGCAGGAGGAAATCTCCGCACTCCCGGGCCAGATTTTCCCGATATAATCCCATTCGCCCATCTGTAAAGGCAATCTCTTTGTCCGGCACCCGCAGCCGCAGAGCGGGCGGTCTTTCCGTCTCCCGCTGCCGTGCGGCGGCCTGGGCAGGCGTAAGGCTCCGGCAGGTTCCCGGATAGACTGCCTGTCCGTCCTCCCGATGGGGCGCGGATGCGGCATGGAGCTGTGCTCTGGTGCAGAAGCAGGGGTAAACCAAGCCTTGCTCCTCCAGCTTTTTCAGCGCCGCAGCGTACCGCTCTCCCCTCCCACTTTGGAAGTAGGGCCCGTTGGACCCGCCGTCACTGCCGCCCTCGTCCCAAACCAGGCCCAGCGTCCGGAAATCGGCCTCGATCTGCCGGACATACTCCGGCAGGCACCGGTCCGTGTCCAAATCTTCAATCCGCAGGACAATCCTCCCACCGCAATGCTTCGCGCTCAGCCAAGCCAACAGAGCGGTCATCAGATTGCCCAGGTGCATCCGTCCGCTGGGAGAAGGTGCGAACCGCCCCACGGTCATCGTGTTCCCTCGTTCAGGCGGCACAGGTCCGCTGTCAGTTTTCCGCCGTCAATCGTCACCACCGCATAGGAGGGATTGCCCCAGTAGCCTATGCTGCCCGGATTTACCATCAGCGATTTGCCCGCCCACTCCTGGGTGGGGCGATGGGTATGTCCGAACAAAAACAAGTCTGCCTGCTGCTCCTGGGCGGCATAGCCCGCATCCAGCAGACCTTCTTTCACCCGATAGGTGTGCCCGTGGCACATGACAATGCGCTTGTCTTCCACACACAGCACCTTCACCGGCGGCTCTGCCGAAAGAAAGTCGCAGTTGCCGGGAACCTGATCCAGCGGAATGTGGGGGAAAATGGCATGCAGCTCCTCGGCGTCCCGCCAGCCGTCACCCAGATGCAGAATCCGGTCCGGCTGAACCTGTTCCACCGCCCGCACCATATTATCCACGTTCCCGTGGGAATCGGAAACCACCAGGAGTTTCATATGCATTCCTCGCTTTGTTTTACTCTGCCGCCAGTATACCCCATGTATCCGGCTGTGGCAACCGGAACCTCTGGCAATTTCCCGCGGAATATGCTATGCTGAAAAAAATTTCCTCTCCGCCGCCGCGGAGGAAAGGAGCTCCCATGCATCATCACATCCAATTGTTTGCCTCCACCTGCGGGCGCAATGATTTTTTCCTGGAGCGTATACAAACCGCCATAGCGGAACTTGGGCTGGACTGCACCGCCGAGAAAATTCTGGACGAAGAAAAGATCGAGGCCATGGGACTGCAGGTCTCCTGCCTGTATGCTTACTGTCCGGGCTGCAAGGCTCTTCATGCCTCGATCTCGGCGGACGACCCAACCGCCCGGTGTACTCCGGCTCTGGCGATTGACGGGGTACTGCGCTGCTGGGACTATCCGCCCGACGATGCGGCTCTGCACGACTTATTGCGGCAGTACTGCGATTAAAAAAACCGGCCCGTGCTTTTCAGCACGGGCCGGTCTGCGTTTTTACTTTGCCACGGCAATGATAACCCGGATACGCCCTCCGGCAGAACAACCAAAGTTGTCATACCAACCTGTGAGGGTATAGTCGCTCGTATTGACCGAGGACAGGGAAACCTGGTAATAGCCGCTGTCCTTCTTCAGATAAACCTGCACATTGTCATCCAACTGATAGGTTTTGCTCCCGGAGACGGCTGTGAGGGTGCCAAGCGTGGAGATTGTCCCGGAGGTCATATTCTTCATGGCGCTGACACTGCCGTCTGAGGAAAACCGGATCGCAGCGCCACCGGTGGTAACGGAGTATGCCGTGGAGCTGCTGCTGATGGTTTTGGTCGTGCCATTCATGATATAGGTATAACTGGAGGAGACGGAGGTGCTGGTGCTGCTGGATACGACATTGGCCGAGATCATATAGCAGTAATTCCAGGTATCGCCCGTGGCGTCATTGAGGATCAGGCGGCTGATTTCACCGCTGGAATTAAGCACATAATACCGCACGGCGGAGGAACTGATGGTGCAACCGGCCAGACGGGAGGGATAAATTTTCGCCCAGGCGCCGGTGGAAGTCGTATCGATGATCTGGACGTTGGAGGCAAACGTATAGCTGCCCAGCTTGGTGGCGCCGCTGTTCACTGTGCCGCTGAGCGTCTTGGCAGACAGCGTGCTGACAGAGGTTCCGCCGTCGGCGATGCTGGCAGATACCAGAGCACCCACGGTGTAAGAGGTGTTTTTATTCACGGAGAACGTATGCTCCGTCCCGTCGGTGCAGGCCACGGTGACATTGGTCACCACAGTGGCGTCGCCGGAAACAGAAGACCCTGTGGAACTGGCGGTGACAACGCCGTAATAGATCGTATCCACGGCAGAGCCGCTGACCACGTCCACCACTTCGCCATTCATCCCCAGCAGCAGCAGCGCCGTGTCGCCCACCTGGAAGCCGCCCAGAGCAGAGAGCTTATAGGCCGCGGTGGCAGTGCCGATGGTATAAGATGTACCGCCCACGGTTACGCTGGTCGGGGCCGCCGAATTGGGTGACAGGGCCGTGATGGTGCCGCCGGCCCGATCCGTATAGGTCCACACCGTCCGGAGTCCCGCGTTATAGTAATACACATCGTACTGGCTGACCGCAGAAAGCGTGGACACCTTTCCGTCACGGTAAACGGCAGCCGCGGTAAAGGGCAGATCCAGACTGCCGCCGGAGGACGCCACATAGGGCCCGCTGAGATTCGCTGAAACGATAGCGGCATAGTCTACCTGACCGTTGGTCACCGTATAGCCCAAGGCGCTGGCATAGGTCTGGCCGGAGCTGTTTTGTGCCGTCAGTGCATTGTAAAACAGGTATACGCAGTCGGATCGGGTCATGACCCCACCCTGTTTCAGGGTAATCTGATCCCGCAGACCCAGCGCGCTGGCCTTGGACAGCTGCGCCGCAGGGAAGGACCCTGCCAGCGAGGAGGAGTCATACCCCAGCAGGCGCAGCACGGTGGTACAGGCCTGCTCCAGCGTAATGGACTGGTAAGGGCGGAAAGTTCCATCGGTATAACCGATCATCCAGCCCTCATCCACCGCAATTTTGATGTACTGGGAAGCCCAGTAATCGCTTTTGACGTCTTTGAACAGGGACACGCCGGTACTGTCACCCACGCTGTCTTTATACGAGGAGGCATTCACCAGCATCTTGGCAAACTGGGCACGGGTTACATTCCCGTCCAGATTGAGATTTCCGCTGGTGTCACCCACCAGAATTCCAAGGGCGCGGATGGTCTGTACCTCACCGCTGTCCGCGCTGACGGTGGCATTGGCCGGAACCGTCAGCAGCGCAACCGCCGTGCATAATGCCAGCGCCAGCGCACAAATTCGTTTTTTCATAGTCATGATTCCTCTCCTGTCAATCGTATCGCAGTGCGTCAATGGGATTCAATCGGGCAGCTTTTTTCGCCGGCAAATAACCGAAGACGATTCCGATGGCAGCGGAGACACCCACCGCCAGGATAATGGAATTCATAGATGGGGAAACGGTGATGCTCTCACTGCTCAGCTGGCCGATTATTACCGTCGCAACTCCGCAGAGAACATAGCCAAAGACAATCCCCATAATACCGCCCAGCGCAGAGGTAGTTGCCGCTTCGATGACAAACTGCTGCATGATGTAACGTTCCTTGGCGCCCAGCGCCTTTCGGATGCCGATTTCCCGGGTTCGCTCGGTCACGGAAACCAGCATGATATTCATAATGCCGATGCCGCCCACCACCAGGGAAATGGCCGCGATCACAGCCAAAACCGTAATGACCACATTGATCATCTGGGTCATGGTATCCAGCATCTCCGCCATGCTGGTCACGTTATAGACGCTGTCGTCATCAAATACTTTATACAGCGTGTTCTCTACCAGCGTCTTTGCGTCAGCCGCCTGATCTTCATCTGTTACAGTGAACAGATAGCTGGAGATCGTCCCGGTCTGAGATAGGCGTGCCGCGGTGGTATAGGGCAGATAGATGCAGTCATCGGTTCCGCCTTCCTCCGGGTCATCGGCCTGCGCAGTCATCACGCCCACGATGGTAAATTTGTCTTGACCGATCTTGATGCTCTGACCCACGGGATTCCCGTCATAATACGTCTGGGCCAGATACGTCCCGATGACACACACCCGTTTGCGGGCGGATACATCCACATACTGCAGCCCCCGTCCCTGAGAGATGGTATAGCCGCGCATGTCAAAGTACTCTTCACTCACGCCGGTTACGGAGGTGGAATCGCTTGTATCCGTCCCGATTTTCACCGTGCCGCTCATACTGACAGTGGGGGAAACCTCGTCAAGCAGCTGAGGATTGTCTTCCACCAACTGATACATCTGGTCTACCGACACACTGCGGGAAGACCCGCGGCCCCGGATCGATACTGTCAGCGTATTGGTGCCCAACTCGGCAAACTGGGCCTCCATGTAATTTTTCATGCCGTTGCCGATGCCCACAATCACAATAACAGCCGTGATGCCGATCACGATACCCAGCATTGTCAGAAGGGTCCGCATTTTGCTGCCGAGAATATTTTTCAGAGCCAGCTGGAAAGATTCTATCAGCTTCATACTGCACTCCTCATTCCCGCCGCGCCCGGGCTGACAACAGCTTCAGGGGCATGAGCGTCTCCGTCGTAAACGACGCGGCCGTCTTCCAGACGGATGATGCGCTGCGCCTGCACCGCGATGGAGTTGTCGTGGGTAATCAGCACCACGGTGTTGCCCGCATCGTGGAGCTTCTGCAGCAGCGCCAGTACCTCCCGGCCCGTATGGGAATCCAGTGCACCGGTAGGCTCGTCGGCCAGAATGACGGCCGGCTCCCCCACGAGGGCCCGGGCAATGGACACACGCTGCTGCTGGCCGCCGGAGAGCTGATTGGGCTTATGAGCCGTCTTACCTCCCAGCCCGACCATCTCCAGCACCGTCTTTGCCCGCTCCCGCCGTTCGTTTCTGGAGACGCCCGCATACATCAGGGGCACCTCCACATTTTCGATCAGCGTCAGCTTGGCAAGCAGATTGTACTGCTGGAAAATGAATCCTAGCTTCTCGTTGCGGATTTCCGCCAACTCGTTCTTGTTCATTTTTCCCACGTCCCTGCCGTCAAGCAGATAGTTCCCGGAGGTGGGAACATCCAGACAGCCGATGATGTTCATACAGGTGGATTTGCCGGAGCCGGACTGTCCCACGATGGCGACGAACTCCCCCTGGTTGATCTTCATGGAGATGTGATCCGCAGCACGGACAATTGTATCGCCCATCTCGTATGTTTTGCAGACGTCCTGAAATTCAATGAGCGCGCTCATCCCTGAGGCCCTCCTCCGGAGGGGCCGCCTCCGCCGGACGGACCGCCACCGCCTTGGAAGTTTCCGCCGCCGGACGTCTGGCCGCCGCCCATCATCATCTGTTGCTGCTGGTCGGAGCTGCTGGACGACGTTGCCTCCACGTAAGCAACCTTGTCGCCCTCCTGCAGGCCGTCGGTGATTTCAATGTAGTCATCGTTGCTGATGCCGGTGGTCACCTTGACATACACATAGCCGTCAGGCGCCGTGTCGTCAGTTGCATTGGAGGCACTGGGCGAATCGGATGTAATAAGTACTCTGTCCCCCCGGGACACGGCCGCCACAGGAACAGCCAGCGCATTGTCGCTTTCGGAGATGACAATCTCGGCATCCACATTCATGCCTGGCATCAGGCCATCGGTATCGTCGATCCGAACAGTGACGGGATAGGTTGTCGTTCCACTGGAAGTGGTGCCCGCCACGGAGACCTTGGTGACCGTACCTGTGTATGTCTTTCCTTCCACAGCGTCCGCCGTGATACTGACAGTCTGACCAACGGCCACTTGGCTGATGTCCAGCTCATCAATATTCATGGTCATCTCCAGATAGCTCAGGTCGTATATGGTGCAAAGCGTGTCGCCGGACTCCACATTGTCGCCGGTTTTGCTCTCCTTATCCACGATGGTTCCGTCAATGGGGGATGTAATGGTGTAATTATCCAGCTGATCCTGCACATTATCCATGGACAGCTGGGCATTACGCAGAGAATCGGAGGCTTTCTGAATTGACTGGTCCAGGCTGTCCCCAGAAAGGGTTACAATCGTCTGATCCTTGGAAACCTTGCCGCCCTCTTTTACATTGATGGCAGCCACGGTACCGGAGGCAGAGGCGGTAGCCGTACCCTCGGCCTTATATTCCAAAGTGGCGCTGTCGCTGGAATTGCTGCTGCCAACGGTTGCAGTGGCTTCCTGCGAATCGGTAAGTCCGCCGCCATTTTCTACCTGGATGGTCACATAGCGAACAATGCGGTTGCCTGTGAGAACCGTATCTGCTCCGGAGATGGTTTTTACCGTACCGCTGAGCGTTTCAAAAGAGCCGTCCAGCATCACTGTGGCGCTTTCGCCCACGTAAAATCCGGCAGCATCATCGGCGTCAAAAGGAACCTTCAACGTCATAACGCTGGTATCCCGCACGGTTGCGATGGTCTCCCCCGCCGTCACGGAATCGCCCGCGCTGACTTCAAGAGATACCACTGTGCCGGCCACAGGCGCCTTCACATAGGCTTCATCCACAGCGTCATCATAGCTGCTCTGCGCCTCATTGAGGGAAATCTGCGCCTTTTCCAGACTGCTGGAGGCGTCGGAGGAATCAATCGTATACAGCACCGTATCCTTGGTGACGGTATCACCCTCCTCAAAATCGGCCGACAACACCTCTCCCTCGACCAGCGTAGTCACCGTATAGGAGTTTGCCGGCTCCAACGTACCGCTGGCAGACAGGGAATCCTTAATATCCTGATAGGATACATCCTCTTCCGTATAGGTCTTCTCCGTGGAATTCTTGTTTTTAGACGTCTTCCACACGACCACGCTTGCGATCACCGCCACTACCAGAAGCAGGGCAACCCATTTTCTCCATTTCTTTTTCCCGCCCTTGCCTTTCAGCAGCCCAAGCGGATTTTTCCACTTTCGGCTTTCCGGTTGGGTCCCCTCAGGCACCTCGGCTCCCGTACTATGCGTCTGCAGTTCTTGGCTCATACCGTTCCTCGTTTCTTTTTGAAAATCTTTTTCCGCTATCCAATTTTACCCAGACATTAAACGTCACGCGCCTTAAATTAATCTGAAAGCCCATTTCCAGATATAGGCGCGCGCATTTGTCTTAATGATATAATACAATAACACAATTTTGAAAAGTGTCAAGGAATCTGCAAAACAAAGGTGGCGGGATATGCCGATAAATTTTTCATTTTTGTGAACAAAAACTTAAATTTTGTCGTTACCCACAGCTTCACATGTATCCTGACTTTACAATTATGGGAAAACTTTTTATAATAAACTTTATTGCATTACAAAATTCGACGAATAACGGGCGGATTCTGACGGGACTCCCGCCTTCGCATCAAGGAGAATCCATATGATACGACTGAAACGATGGACCGCGCTGGCACTGGCCGCCATACTTTCGGCAGGGCTGTTGTCCGGCTGCGGACAAGAGGAAAAGCAGCTGAATCTTTCTGTCTGCGCCGGCGGCGACGTGGCAACCTTTGATCCGGCCTATGTGACAGAAAGTTCCGATGCCACTGTGATTGGCAGCCTCTATGAAAATCTGATGCGCCTGAGCACCGATGTCTCCGGCAAAACCACCGTTACCGAGGGGATTGCCCGAAAGGTGGATGTGGAAGAGAACATCGACGGCACGGTAACATACACGTTCCGTCTGCGCAGCACCCGCTGGTCCGATGGAAAAGCACTGACCGCTCAGGATTTTGTATATGCCTGGCAGCGTCTGGTCAGCCCAGCCACCAATTCCCCGAATGCCGCTCTTTTATCCATGGTAAAGGGGTATGACGCAGTCCGTGCCGGCGGTGACGTGAGCGAACTATCCGTCACAGCCAAAAACGACAGCACCCTGGTAGTGGTGCTCTCCGGTAAATATGACTGGTTCTTATCCGATGTGTGTACAGCTGTGGCAACCAGCCCTCTGCGTCAGGATGTAGTCAAAAAACTCAAAGAGAAGGCGCAGAGCCTCTCCGACGGTTCCTCCGCCCTCAAATGGTGGCACGACCCCACCCTTCTGGTCACGGATGGTCCCTATTGCGTCAGCAGCTACGTGTCCGGCAATTCCCTGACCCTCACAGCCAATAACCGCTACTATGGAAATGTGGGCCCCACACAGCTTCAGTTCCTGTTTGCCGACAGCGACGAGGCTGCCTGGGATCTCTATACGAAGGGCAGCGTGGACTTTGTCGCCTCTCTGCCTGAGAAAGAACTCAAGGATCTGTACGCCGCGGGACAGTGGTCCGCCACGCCGGAGTTATCCACCTATACGATCCTGTTTAACTGTGCACAGCTGCCCTTTGAGGATGCGTCTGTGCGCAAGGCGTTTTCACTGGCGATTGACCGCACGGCACTGGCGGCGCTGGCCGGCGTAACCGGACAGGCAGCCGGCGGACTCGTCCCCAGCGGCGTCCCCGGAAGCGGCGATCAGGATTTCCGCACCGCGGGCGGCGACCTGCTGGGTACAGCGCCGGAGGACTATGCGCAAAACTGTCAGACCGCAGTGGACGCTCTGTCCAAAACCGGCTATGACGACCGCTACCATCTGGTATACCTCTATGTGGACGAAGGCCCCGCCGCCCAGGTCGCTCATGCACTGGTTCAACAGTGGAGAGATGTCCTCCATGTCTCGGTGACACCAAAAGCTGTCACCCAATCGGAACTAAGTGCGGCCCTGGCAAGCGGCGACTTCTTCATGGCAGGCATTTCGCAAACCGCCATGGCCAACGACGCTGAAGCCTTTTTGTCTCCCTATACCAGCCGCAATTCACAAAATGTCGTGCAGTACGCCAACAGCGCCTACGACACCCTGCTGACTATCATTGACAGCGCCTCGGATTCCGCGGCGCGGCTGGCCTGTCTCCACGATGCAGAATCTCTGCTGCTGGATGATGCCGCCGTCAGCCCCCTGTTCTTTACGGGAACAGCCTGGAAGCTGCGGGAAACCTATACGGGTGTCAGCCGGGATGCCAGAGGCTGGTTCCGTCTGGCGGACATCTCCGCCGCAAGCTGATTTTCAAAAAGCAATGCCGGCATACAGTTTTTACTGTATGCCGGCATTGTCTCATTGATTCAAAATAAACTGTTCCAGTTCCGCTGCGGTTCTTACCACCGACACGGCACCGGCTTCCTGAAGCTCGTTTGGGGCCGCGTATCCGAAAAATTCCACACCGACGCAGTCAATTCCGCATTCTCTGGCACCCAGTACGTCAAACTTCCGATCCCCCACCATGAGCACCTCGGGCAGATCCTGTTCTGTCAGCCCCAAACGGCCCAGAGTGTCCCGGATCACATCCGCTTTTGTGCTGTCTCCATACGGGGGACTGCCCACAAGGGCGGACAGATAGGGCGTATACCCAAACCTCAGGCAGATCTCCCGGCACATTTTCTCCGGCTTTGAAGACGCCAGTGCCAGAACATAACCGCGCTCCTTCAAGCGCCCGCACAGTTCCGGCAGCCCTGGAGCCGCCGCATTTTCATTTTTTCCAATGGGCTCGTACCGCTCCCGAAACAGTTCGATGGCACGCAGCGCCCGCTCTTTGGAAAAGCCGCAGTATTCCATAAAAGACTGCTGCATCGGAGGCCCGATAAAATTCGTCAGCACATCCTCGCCGGGCACCGGCTCTCCCATTTTTTCAAGGGCGTACCGCAGACAGTTGAGAATGCCCTCCTTGGAGTCCGTCAGCGTACCGTCCAAATCAAACAGAATATATTTATACATCAACCACTCTCTCCTTGTATCAGCACGGAGAGTATATCATTTTTCAAAATTTTTCGCAAGCGTCCCCACTGCTTTTTTCCTGATTCGTCTCCCCAGTGTTGTGGCTAGCGGCGCCGCTGCGGTTCCTGTAACAAGGAGCCATTCAGCAAGAAGAAACGGTACGTTTGCATCGGCCAGCTGCGCCTCCAGCTTTGCCTGCTTCATCCCGCCCACAACATTTACTTCTGATATCTGTTCCACCAAAGGCAGCACGGTCATGTAGCGCCAGAGTACAGTCACAATAAACAGCCCATACAATACGGCCATGAGAATTGCGACCGGCTTTGCAAGCAGCGCCGCACTCTGCCCGGCCTTTCGCCGCAGCAATCCCTGCAGTGCCAGTACCATTACCGGAACCGGAAGCAGCCGGATCGCCAGCGTGGCGTCCAGTCCCGGCAGTCCCGAATATCTGACTCCCAGCAGATACTGCGCTAGGCCATAGTTCGACAGCTGCTTAAACAATTGGCCGGGCTGCGTCATCAGCCACTGGTTCAGCAGTCCACTCTGTAGCCACACAATGGAAAGTGCCATCCAAATCTGCAGAATCTCCGCCACCAGTAATCCCCGGTACCGGCGCTTCCAAACCCGGTTCAGATCGGACCCCGGCTCCATCTGCCGCAGCGTCCCCTCCGTCAGCCGCCACCCAGTCCACAGGGTTAAGACGCTGGCAAGCAAAACAGGGCAGCGTAGAACTGGGTATATAATCCGGTCAGTGCCAAAAGCGCCGCCACACCCGCGCCGATTTCAAACCGGACTTCCGCTCGGTCCAGGAAATATCTCCTGCGCTCCTCCACAGCTGGACGCCAGTGCGGCTCCGCCTTTTTTTCCAGCGACTCTCCTGCCAGAATTTCGTCCGCCGTAACACCGTAGAGTTCTGCCAGCGCGGGTAAAGCTGTAATTTCAGGGAAGCCCCCGCCCGATTCCCACTTGCTCACGGTTTTATTGGAAATATTTAACATTTCCGCTACATCCTGCTGCGTCATCTCTCGCGCCTTGCGCAGAGAGGCCAGATACGCCCCCGTTTTTGCCGCATCCATAGACACACCTCTCCCTTTCGTTCTGTACACAGTATGGCATACACGGTTAGATTTAGCCACCCCTCCATTCCGGATTTTATCTGCGGAGCGTAGAATTCACTCAAAAAGGAGCCTGGGCGGAACCGCCGAAGCAGCTCCGCCCAGGAAAGAGGTGACAATTTGAAGGAAACGGCTTACTTGCCGAAGTAACGCTCCAGCAGGCCCTTGAAGGCCTTGCCGTGGCGGGCTTCGTCGCGGGCCATCTCGTGCACGGTGTCATGGATGGCGTCCAGACCCAGCTCCTTGGCCTTCTTGGCCAGCTCGGTCTTGCCGGCAGTGGCGCCGTTCTCGGCTTCCACGCGCATCTGCAGGTTCTTCTTGGTGGAGTCGGTCACAACCTCGCCCAGCAACTCGGCGAAGCGGGAGGCGTGATTGGCCTCTTCATAGGCGGCCTTCTCCCAGTACAGACCGATCTCGGGATAGCCCTCGCGGAATGCCACGCGGGACATGGCCAGATACATGCCGACCTCGGTGCACTCACCGTTAAAGTTCAGGCGCAGACCTTCCTTGATCTCCTCGGGAGCGTCGCTGGCGACACCCACCACATGCTCGGCGGCCCAGCTCATCTCACCGGCCTGCTCGACAAACTTGGAAGCGGGAGCGCCGCACTGGGGGCACTTCTCGGGGGGATTTTCACCTTCGTACACATATCCGCATACAGAACAAACCCACTTTTTCATATTAAATTCCTCCTGTTTATCATTTTATTTCAGAAGCTATTTGACTTCGTTTCTGTTGATAGTATGAGTATATATGGATTTTCTTATATAGGAAGTGGCATTTGCAACGATTTATAATTTTTTCAGAAAGGAATCTCCGGGAGAGCCTATGCTCTCCCGGAGGCAATTTCGTGGATATCGGCTCAGGCCTGTTCCGCTGCAAGGGTTTTGGCTTCCGCAATGGCCTTTTCCTGCGCCGCAGGCGGACAGTCTTCATAGCGGGCAAAACGGAACGTAAAGCTGCCGCGGCTCTGGGTCATGGAGCGCAGATCGATGGCATAGCTGCCCATCTCGCCCATGGGGACCTCCGCTTCAATTTCGGATTCGCCGGTACCGGTGGGGTTGGTGCCCATCACGCGGCCACGGCGCTTGTTCAGATCGCCCATCACGTCGCCAGTATAGCTGTCAGGCACAATCACCTT
>QKDF01000035.1 GCA_003245395.1 Clostridia bacterium | reverse complement strand
AAATATGCTATAATGGCGCACGATAGCGAATCGTGCGCCATTATTAACAGGAGGATAATAATGGTAGCCATTTACGCAAGACAATCTATAGACAAAAAAGACAGCATCTCCATCGAAACGCAAATTGAACTCTGCCGGCGGGAGCTGGCGGACGGTCAGCCGTGTGAAGAGTACTCCGACAAGGGGTACAGCGGCAGCAACCTAAACCGCCCGGAATTCCAGCGTCTTCTGGCGGATGTGAAGTCGGGAAAAATCGAACGCATCATCACGTACCGCCTGGACCGTATCAGCCGGTCGGTTCTGGATTTTTCCAACCTTGTGGACCTGTTCGGCAAACACGGCGTCTCTTTTAACTCCACGCAGGAAAAGTTCGATACCGGGACTCCCATGGGGAAAGCCATGCTGAACATTACGATGGTCTTTGCCCAGCTAGAACGCGAAACCATTCAGCAGCGCATCCGGGACAACTATTACTCCCGCGGTGAGAAAGGAATGTATCTAGGTGGCCCGGCATCCTATGGCTTTTCCATCACGGAGACGCATACGGACCAGGGAAAGCTCAAGCTGCTGGAACCAAACCCTGAGACAGTGGAAACGCTCCGGCGCATGTACCGGATGTACGGCGACGACCTGATGAGCCTGGGTGCCATCGCGCGCCAGTTCAACACGGAGAAAATTCCCTCTCCCCAGGGCACCATCTGGGACTCCAGCAAGGTCTCCCGGGTTCTGAGGAATCCGGTCGCTGTACAGGCCGGCGCGGAGGTCTATCGCTACTATCGCAGCCAGGGCTGTAAGTTCACCAACGAACCTTCAGATTTCATTCTGGGGCACGGCTGTTACCTCTACGGCAAGCGGGAGGGGAATGAACGGAAATATTCGGACATGACGAATCACACGCTCTCCATTGCGCCTCACGAAGGCATCGTTGACTCTGGGCTGTTTCTCCGGTGTCAGGAGCGGCTGGACAAAAACACGCAGATTGATAACCGGAAGCGCTCACACATTACCTGGCTCACCGGGCTTTTGAAGTGCGGCAAATGCGGGCACAGCGTCGTCCCAAAGTCCAGCTGCAACACTAAATACCGCTATCTCTACTGCACGGGCAAGACGTCGTATGCCTGTTGCGATGTGGAGGGCAATCTTGGGACGCTGGGTACTGTGGAAGATATTATCCGGGACCGCATTTTCCGCTGGGCCGAGCGGTATTCAGACCTGCGGGTTGGCGTGGAGACAACACAGAGTCAGGAGCGCAACCGGCTGGCCTGCCGCAGGGAGGAAATTGACCTGCGCATCCGGAAGCTGATTGATATGGCGACAGAGTCGAACGACATCACCGCCCATTATCTGAGCGAAAAGGTCACGGAGCTTGAGCAGGAGCGGCGCGCACTGGAAGCGAAGGAAGAGAAACTCAGCGTGGGCCGGTGCGACACGCTACGCAAGGAAGTCGGCGATATCAAGAACACCTGGGACAGCCTTGACCTGGCCGGAAAGAGCCATATCGCAGCGCTGCTGATTTCCCGCATCAACCTCTACCACAATGAAATCGTCATTGAGTGGAACTATGATTTTAACAAGAAATAAAGTTTACTCCAACTAGATGGAGGGATGAAGGTCTGCGTCTGGCAAAGGATCGGATGAATGAGAAGAACGTGTACTACATGAATCCGTCGTTTGACAGCTGAATGCTGTCTTCAACGTAAAAAAGGCGGCATGGCTAATAGCCATGCCGCCTTTGCTCACTCCAACATCCTAGAAAATTCGTCTTCACTCAGCACCGGAACCCCCAACTCCTGCGCCTTTTTCAGCTTAGAGCCGGCATCCTCTCCGGCAACGACATATGTGGTCCGTTTTGATACAGAGGAGGCTGCCTTTCCGCCCCGGGCTTCAATCATTGCCTCTGCAGCCTTGCGGTCAAAGCGACTCAGTGAACCGGTTAGAACAAATGTCTGTCCTTCAAAACGGTTATCAATCAGTTCCTCAGTATCCTCCAAAAGGACTTCGGCCCGCCGCAGTTTGTCCATCAGATCCCGAGACTGAGGGCTGGACAACCAGTCCAATATAAATCCAGCCGTAACAGCCCCAACATCACTGATTTCGGTCAGCTCTTCCAACGTGGCCTTTTCCAGTGCGTCAAAAGTTCGGAAATGCAAAGACAATACTTTTGCTGCTTTTACACCAACCTGACGGATTCCAAGTGCATACAAAAGCCTTGCAAGGCCAGCGGATTTTGATTTCTCGATTGCCGCTATGGCGTTTGCAGCAGACTTGGCTCCCATTCTCTCTAGCTGGGCCAAATCCTGTTCCCGAAGGCTATATAGATCTGCTGCGCTGTGAACCAGCTCTCCTTCGATCATCTGCTGAATAACAGCAGGTCCAAGACCATCAATGTCCATGGCGTCCCGGCTGGCAAAGTGAGTGATATTCCGCAATAGCTGCGCCGGGCATTCTGCACCGGTGCAGCGCAAAGCTGCGCCGTCTGCATCCCGGGTAACTGGAGCTCCGCAGGCAGGGCAAACTTGAGGAAGCTGATAAGGTACAGTTCCCTGCGGACGCTTTGAAATCTCTACCTCCACAATTTCTGGAATGATTTCTCCGGCCTTCTGCACAATCACTGTATCTCCGATGCGGATATCCTTTTCTGCTATATAGTCCTGATTATGCAGCGTAGCACTCTGTACGGTTGTTCCTGCCAAATACACAGGTTCCAGCACAGCTTTTGGGGTCAGTACACCGGTACGCCCCACTTGCACAACAATGTCCAGCACCTTGGAGGGTTTTTGCTCCGGGGGATATTTATATGCAATCGCCCATTTGGGACATTTTGCCGTGCTTCCAAGTTTTTCGCGATCTGTAAGGCAATCAACCTTTACAACCGCGCCGTCCATGTCAAAGGGATAAGACATTCGACGGCTATTGATATCTACAATCTCCTGCTGGCACTCTTCTGCCGAAGAGATTACTTTGTGCGGGATTACTTTAAAATGCTGGGATTCCAGATATTCCAGCGTTTCCGTATGAGTAGAAAACAACTTTCCCTCAGCTAACTGAAGGTTAAAAATTTGGATATCCAGCCGCCGACTGGCAGCAATTTTGGGGTCCAGCTGACGCAAAGACCCTGCCGCAGCATTTCTTGGATTGGCCATAAGCGGCTCTCCGTTGATTTCACGCCGTGCATTCAGTTCTGCAAAAACAGAGCGAGCCATATAAACCTCGCCCCGTACAATCAAACGCGGCAGCTTTTCAGGAAGCCTCATGGGAATGGAACGGATTGTACGCAGATTTTCAGTCACGTCTTCCCCGACTAATCCATCGCCGCGGGTCGCTCCGCTGACAAATACTCCGTCCCGGTATTCCAGGGCTACGGAGAGCCCGTCAATTTTAGGTTCCAGCGAATACCGGACACCTTTTCCCAGCACCTGCTCCATGCGCTGGCAGAAGTCCGCCACTTCTTCGGGACCAAACACATCCTGAAGGCTTTCCAACGGCACATCATGGCGGTAAGGTGTGAAGCCTGCCTTGATCCTTCCTCCGATTCT
>QKDF01000311.1 GCA_003245395.1 Clostridia bacterium | reverse complement strand
GCAGCTTGCCCGAAGAAGCGGAGTGAGCGATGCGACCGTTATACGTATGTGTCATCATTTAGGATACGAAGGTTACTATCAGCTGCGTTTATCACTTGCACAAGACATCGGACGCAATACTTCAGATGATGAGGCAGTACACAAGCAGCCGAATGCAATTCAGCTGATTTTTAAAGGATACGCGCAAAGCCTGCTAGATGTAGGGGAATGTATCAGCGGAGAAGCTGTACGATCCAGCATCGAACTGATTAAGCAGGCCAATGAAATTTATATTATTGGTGTCGGCAACACCATGCCATTGGTTTTATACATGGGGTTTCGCCTGGGGCGCCTGGGAATTCGCTGCATCTATGATGTCGCCCCAGAGTATTTCATGAACCATATCAATCTAGCTACCAGCGGGGACATTGTGATTGCCATATCGCATTCTGGCAGCTCCAAGCAAATTATACAAGGTATGAAGTTAGCAAAAGAAAAGGGTCTGAAGATGATCGCGATCACTTCGTCCGAGCAATCTCCTGTTTACGAACTCGCAGATTACCCGCTGCTCTCAGCAGGACGTGAAGAATCCTTCAACTGCTATAAAAGTTATGCACATTTGAGAGAGACGGCTGTAGTTGACGCTCTGCTGGAACTGCTTACGAACTGGGAGGTAATTCAGCGCAGCGGCGCCGATATTCCCGAAATGATCTTAGCTGAATATAAATATTAAGACTCTAATACCTGAAGCAAGTCCCATCAATTGCCTCAGAGTATGGTTTCCTTCAGTGTGCGATTTGAAGCTGTTACAGTGATTCACGCGGGTGGGCCGCAGAATCAACGGTGAGATGCAAAGAAACCGCAGGCTTCTCCCTGCGCCCGGTGACTTCTGCGGCAATATTCAAATTTAACCATCAAAACAACGGACAGGATACACTTGCGGCTGTGCCGGCGTGTCCTGTTTCCTGCCCGCATGTTTTGGCATGTTCAGGCGAACGCGAATTTTTCACGGCAAAAACCCGCCAGGGCTTTCCGGCCCGTATCCCAAACAGGGCATTGCTCATCTCACGTCTCACCACCGTATGAATCTGCTCTTCATATTTCTTTCCTGCTGCGCATAGGATGGAGCAACACCAGGTGGGGAGTGTTGCATTTGAAGGGGAACATGGAGGAGCGGGCCGAACAATTGGCCCAATACATCATAGAGAATCAAACGACGGTCCGCGCCGCCGCGCAGAAATTCGGTATCAGCAAGTCTACCGTACATACGGTAGTAATAATAAGGAACAATTTTGGTGGAATGTGAGATAGCCGAAAAGGTGTTGATTTGGTGGACATTGCTCTAAGAGAGTATCGCAAATAAAGCAACCCCAACAAAATAGTAAGCACCCAAAGGCACTAAGATGAACTGCACCCCCAAAGTTAGACAGTATAATATACTGAAACTAACTTTGGGGGTGTTTTTATGCCAAAAGGAGTGCCAAACAAGCGATACACGCCGGAATTCAAAAAGATGGTCATAGAGACGATGCAAAAAGAGAAGCTGAGTTACAGCGAAACAGCTCGGCAATATGAAATCAGTGACCACCATCGAATTGAAGCGTGGGAGCGGATTTATCTGACAGAGGGGCTGGAGGGGTTTCGCATCGAGCGCCGCGGCCGTGGCAGCAAAGGAAGGCCGGCGAAGCTGCCTCAAGCAGTTGAAGAAGATCTTTTAAAAGAAGTGCAGCGGCTGCAGGCGGAGAATGCATACCTCAAGCCTTGGTTTTGGAAGACGAGCGGAAAGCGCGCAAAAAGCGCTGGCGATTCGGGGACTGAGTCAGAGATTCCCGCTGGAGATTTTGCTTTCCGTGCAAAGCTTGCGCGCTCGACCTACTACTACCACGAGAAGCGGCTGGAAAAGGCAGACAAATATCGGCGCATCACATCAGGACTCAGGCGGCGCGGCTTTTTACTGAACCACAAGACGGTGCAGCGACTGATGAAGTCTCTCGAACTTGTCTGCCGGGTACGGATGAAGAAGTATCATTCCTACAAGGGTGAAATGCGCAAAATTGCGCCGAATCTGCTGGAGCGGCATTTTGAAGCGGAAAAGCCAAACCAGAAATGGGTGACTGACGTCACAGAGTTTAGCCTGTTTGGGCAGAAGCTCTATCTTTCGCCGATCCTTGACCTGTGCAGCAGAGACATCGTCAGCTATTCCATCTCTGACAAAACTGTACTCTCAATGGTGACGCAGATGCCGGACGAGGCCTTTGCAAAGATTCCAGACGGGACAGGACTGATCTTGCATTCCGACCAGGGCTGGCAGTACCAGCGGATGCTCAAGCGCAAAGGCATCCGCCCCAGCATGAGTCGCAAGGGCAACTGTCTCGATAACGCCGTGATTGAAAACTTCTTCGGTCTGCTCAAAAGTGAGCTGCTATATCTTCAGAAGTTTGATTCCATAGAGCACTTCAAAAAAGAGCTCATTGAATACCTTGATTACTACAATAACCGCCGCAGCAAGGCAAAGCTAAAGGGCCTGCCGCCTGCAATTCACAGACAACAAGCCCTTTCGGCTGCTTGAACAATTATTCGTTTAAATATTTGTCTAACTTTTGGGGGCCAGTTCAAGATGAACTGACACAGCCTGTTTTCTTATCCACTCCATAGGTAATGAAATCTTGCAGACTTGGGCGAAAAATGGACTGCTTATGTAAGGCTCACCGTAAAGAGATTTTTGTTATGCAGACTTCTTACAGCAGCACATTGGGGGCAATGATGCACAGAGCGGCCACCATGATAACAAACAGCGGGCCACCGATTTTCACATAGTCAACGGGCTTATAGCCGGCAGGCAGAATCTGCATGTTGACTGCGGTGCCGATGGGGGATGCAATAGCCATGTTGGTGGTAATGCCGATAATGATAATAAAGGGCAGCGGGCTGATACCCAGAGCAATGGCCATGGGGACATAGATGGGGGACAACATAGCCGCGACGCTGCCGTTTTGCATGAACAGCGTCAGCACACTCGACAGAACGATTAGCACGATCATAATGACGGTGACAGAAGCATTCTGTCCACCGAACAGGCCCAGAACTGCATCAGCAATTACTTTGCCTGCCCCGGAGACATCAATACCGGTGCCCAGCGCAGTGACAGCGCCCACCATGATCAGAATATCCCAGTCCAGACTCTTGAGTGTCTTTTTCACGGGAACGGTCCCGGATACGAACAGAATCATGGAACCCAGCATTGCAATGTTGGCGATGTTCAAATAATTGCTGAACGGCTTGAAGCCGGACAAAATGAATCCGATAATGCAAAGAATCAGTGTGACAACAGAGACAGCGCCTTTCCATTTTGGAAGTTTGTCAAACGAGCTGGTATCAAGTTGGGCGGAAACTTCCGCAAAGGAGTTGTCCTCATCAAAATCCGGGCTTTCCGGCTTGAGTGCCCACTTTAGAATGGGATAGCCGATCGTGGCCCAGAACAAAATTTGGATAAAACAGACGGGCCACATAACACGGGTCATGTCGAAAACGCCCATACCAGACTCATATCCGGCAGTGCCCATCAATACCGCATTGGCGGCAACCTGAGAAACGGAACCAGTCAGAGTGGCGCCACCACCCACGATACAGGCGATACCAGCGGGCATAATCACCATTTTGGAGCGGATTTTACCGTTGGAGCCGGCGGCCACAGCGGCAATGATGGGCATCCACATAGCGATAGTCCCAGAATTAGACAAAAACGCGGACATTATGGTGCAGATAATAACGACCAGAACAATGAACCATTTCTCATTTTGTGCAATTCTTAGTTTTCCAATTTTGGACCCGAGACGCTGTGCAACGCCAGTCTGAAACAGCGCGTCACCCACAATCATCATGCCGGCGACCATAACGATGGCACTGCCGCCGAAGCCGGAATAAATCTGGGAGAGCTTCATTTCGGGGATAAAAATTCCCATAGCCAGTGCACACAGACAAGCCGTGACGCTCATGGGGAAAACATTGGTAAAGAACAGCACCATTGTAATAAGGGTTATAATCAGAGCGATTGTACTCGATGCCATTGATTTTTCCTCCTTTTAATTGTATCGGCTGTTACCGTACAGCCAATATGGACACACAGTGTTTTAAAATGCTGCGCAGGGGAAAGTCATTCGCATGGCAGGGTTAGATACATTTTCTTTCTTTCGAGGGTCGCAGAGACTGTATGCTGAATTGGCGCAAAACTGTGAATTGCCGGAATGAACTTGGCAAGAAGAAAGTGCGGATCAAAATCGACAGTTTAGTAAATGCACCCCCAATATAACATATAATAATTTAAAAAACAGCCCACACACAGGTTATTTATTCGCACCCTTTTTGGCATCGGAATAGTCATACCAACCTTTGCCGGTCTTGTGTCCGAACTCACCTTCTTTGAATTTCGCCACTGCCAACGGATGGGGGGCATCGTAATCATCGTGGCTTTCCGCATAGCGGTCGCAGCGGACGTAGTAATACACATCAATGCCGGTCAGGTCCATCAAGCGGAAAGGCCCCATGGGATAGTGCAGGCCTTTTTCGCAGGCAATGTCGATATCTTCCGCGGAGGCCACACCCTTTTCCAACAATGATAGCGCCTCGTGTGTCACGGCGGCGTTGATCCGGTTGGCCACAAAGCCGGCAATCTCTTTCTGAATCACAATAGGGGTCTTGCCGGTGTTTCGGGCGAAGCCCTGCGCAACTTCGATGGCCTCGCTTCCGGTATGCGGTCCTCTGACCAGCTCCACCAGTTCCATGACCAGAGCGGGATTGAAGTAATGCGCATTCAAAAGACGCTCCGGGTGTTCGGTCACGTCGGCCAGTTTAGAGCTGACAATGTTAGACGAGTTTGTGGCCAGCACCGTGTCGGGCTTGCATAGCTTACTGATGTGGGCAAACAGCTCCCGCTTGACCTCAAGCTTTTCGATAATGGCCTCGATCACCAGATCGGCCTCCGCGGCGGCCTTATCCACGTCACCGGTGATGATCAGCCGGGTAGAGATTTCGTCGGCCTCCTCCTGCGTGATACGGCCCTTGGTCACACGACCGGCCAGGTAATCAGCACTCCACTTGGCTGCCTTTTCGATCGCCGTAGGAAAGCTGTCGCAGAGATAAACCCTATACCCCTGCGCTCTGCCGTTCAATGCAGTGTTCATGGCGATCTGCTGACCCATGGCACCTGCACCGATGACAGCAACGGTTTTGACATCTTCGATTTTCATGTTCTCGTACCTCTTTTTCGCAGTATTTAATGAAAACTCAATTGACTCTCTCTATGATGGCAGCCATGGACTGGCCGCCGCCAATGCAAAGTGTGGCCAGCCCGTACCGACCGCCGGTGCGCTGCAGATTATGCAGCAGCGTTACGATCAGCCGCACACCGGTACAGCCCAGCGGATGACCCAAAGCTATGGCTCCGCCATTGATGTTGACCCTTGCCGGGTCCAGGCCCAGATCGCGGATGCAGGCGACGGCCTGGGAAGCAAAGGCCTCATTCAATTCTACAAGATCAATCTGACTCAGCGGCATCCCCGTCATACCCAGCAGTTTTTGGGTGGAGACCACAGGGCCGTAACCCATAATGGTGGGGTCCAGACCAGCTGCGGTCATACCGATGATCTTTGCCAAGGGCTTCAGGCCGGTTTCTTTCACCTTGGCGGCGCTCATCAGCACCAGCGCAGAAGCGCCGTCATTCAGTCCGCAGGCGTTGCCGGCGGTAACGGTGCCATCCGGTTTGACGATGGGCTTAAGCTTGGCCAAAATTTCCATGGAGGTGTTGGACTTGACAAATTCATCGGTGTCGAAGACAAATTCTTTTTTCTTTTCCTTGACTTGCACAGGCAGGATTTCATCCTTGAAATATCCGGCCGCAATAGCGGCGGCCGCGCGGCGCTGGCTTTCAACAGCAAATGCATCCTGCATCTCGCGGGTGACGCCGAACCGCTCAGCCACATTTTCCGCAGTCCTGGACATGCTCATATTGGAACCGTAAATCGAATAGGGTTGGGCGGTGGTACCGGCCTCGATGTTCGAATCCACCAGCTTCATAGGACCGTCGCCCCAGCGGCCTTGGCGAATGTACATGGGTGCCCGGCTCATATTTTCGGCGCCGCCGGCCACAACGGCTTTTGCCTGACCACACCAGATCTCCTGACAGCCGCTGAAAACCGCCTGCATGGAGGAGGCACAGAGGCGGTTCACGGTAAAGCCGGGTATGCTCTCTGGAAGGCCTGCTTCCAGCAAAGCGCAGCGGGCAATATTGGAGGCTTCGGTACTTTGGCGGACTTCTCCGAGGATCACTTCGTCGATCATATCGTCAGCCGCGCCGGAACGGCGGATTGCTTCCCGGATGACCAGTGCGCCCAGCTGGTGCGCGGGAACACTTTTTAAAGATCCTCCGTATTTGCCAATGGCGGTGCGGACATCACCCATGATATAAATATCTTCCATTCTCATCCTCTCCCTTCTGTGTATAGCGAATTACCAAATGATTCTTAGGTCTCGCATAGATATTTAGCAATATTTGTGCCAGCTTTAAATCTCCTCGCCGAAAAATATAAAAAAGCCGGTTTTGCAGTTGAAAAACAGATAATGACAGCAGTTAAAACAAGCTAGGCTGGGAGAAATTGTGCATAATTGATATTATTTTTTTTGATAATTTTTAAAAAAACGTCAATGTGCATGTGCAAAAGTGCAACGTGCAAACGCAATATGTGCATTATGCACTTTTTTGATATAAAAGCGCATAAGTTCAACGAAGGAAACAATGGAAAAAGGCCTTCATCCTCATGGATGTTTACGGCGGCAGACGATGCATGCCAAGTGTGTAAATTCAGGCTGCACTGGAGAGATACATATTTTATAAAACAAAAAGCAGAAGAAGCAGAGCATTCCGAGACCGCGGGATGCTCTGCTTCTTTTTATAGAAAAAAAGAGTTGGCACATTTTTTGCTTAACAATAATAAAACGAGACAAACAAGGAAAACAATGCCTGAATTTGTTGACCTGCCGCCGGAGTAAAGCTGGCGCCTGCAGTAATTCCGGGTTTTGTGCAGTTCAGAGGAAGAACAAAAGAAAGTGGGGATCACTTGATGGAATTCGAAAACATTCTTTATGAAAACAAAGACGGTATTTTGTACCTGACGCTCAACCGTCCCGAGATGCGAAATGCACTGACTCCAGCCATGTGGCAGGATATCAGTACCGCCGTAGCATGTGCGCGGGACGATGATTCGGTCAAAGTAGTTATCATCAGCGGCGCTGGGGATAAGGCGCTAGCCAGCGGCGCGGACATCAAAGAGATTCATGACCGGAATTATCTGGGCCAGTTGAAAGGTACAGCATCCATCGCACTAAAGGATCTGGAGGATCTTTATAAGCCGGTCATCTGCGCTATCAATGGCTATGCACTGGGTGGCGGCTGTGAATTGGCCTTGGCCTGTGATATTCGTATCGCGACAAAACGGTCCAAGTTTGGCCAGCCGGAAGTAAACCTTGGAATCATCCCCGGAGCGGGTGGCACGCAGCGCCTGACCCGTCTGGTTGGCATTGGGAAAGCGAAAGAGCTGATTTTTACAGGGCGGATCATCAGCGCGGAGGAAGCCTGCTCTATCGGTCTGGTTAATCAAGTGACGGAGGATGACTGGACTGTTTTGCTGACCGAGGCCGAAATCATGGCCCGGCAAATCATGGCGAAGGGCCCAATGGCCGTCATGATGGCGAAGATCGCTGTAAACGCTGGGAGTGAAGTCGATATCAGCACCGGGCTGATGATCGAACGGCTGGCGCAGGCAATTGCTTTCAGCACCGAAGACCGCAAGGAGGGAACCGCGGCGTTCATTGAAAAGCGTCCTGCAAATTTCAAGGGTTGCTGAAGGACGCGCTCAGAAATTCCCATAACATGATACTAGGAGGATCATTCTTATGAAACCAATGGAAGGCATTAAAGTTGTCGAACTGTCTACTATGCTGGCGGGCCCAATGACGGCCAGAATTCTGGCCGAATGGGGTGCGGATGTAATTAAGGTAGAGTCTCTAAACGGCGACGCATGGCGCAAGCAGGCCGGTACGACGCTTTCACCCTGTACGGAAGAGGCAAACCCCAACTATGACATGCAGAATATGAACAAGCGCTTCGTCTCCTTGGATATGAGATCGGAGGAAGGAAGCGACGCCATGATGAAACTGCTGACCACGGCGGATGTGTTTATCACCAATTACCGTGTTCAGGCATTGCAGGCAATGGGCCTTACTTACGAGCAGTTGAAAGATCAATTTCCGCGCCTGATCCATGCCTCGGTATTGGGCTACGGTGCGGAGGGCCCGGAGAAGGACCGCCCCGGATACGACTACACCGTGTTTTTTGCGCGGACAGGCCTTATGGCCGACCTGGCTCCGGCCGGCGGTCCCCCGCTGATTCCCGTGGGCGGCATCGGCGATCACAGTGTGGCGGTCGCCTTATCCGGCGGAATCGCTGCCGCGCTCTATAAGCGGTCCGTCACAGGCTTGGGAGATAAAGTCGACGTTTCTCTGCTCCAGTCCGGAACATTTATCCTCTGCACAGGCATTCTGAACGGCTTTAACGGGCGCAAGCTTCCCCGTGACCGCTATGACTGCGGCCACGCCGGCAGCAATACCTATCAGGCGTCCGACGGGGAATGGTTCTACCTTGCCATCATTGACTATCGTCGGTTCCCCGAATTCTGTGAAGTCATCGGGCTCCCCGAGATCGCGACCGATCCAAGATTCTCCACTTCGCCGGCATATTATGAAAACAGAAGTGAGCTGACCAAAATCCTGGAGGCAAAATTCAAACAGCAGCCGCTTTCTTACTGGCACGATCTGCTGGATGAACATGATCTTCCCCATGAGATATTGTATCACTTCAAGGATGTTCCCAACGATCCGCAGGTCCAGGCGAACCATTACACCTATTTCCATGAATACCCGGATGGTACCAAAACCGTATTTGCCAACGGTCCGGTTCATTTCGCCTCCATCGACCCCACTGCAATTCCCTGCAAAACCTCCGGACCAATCGGCTGCGACACCGCCGAGGTTCTGGAAGAGCTTGGATATACCAAAGATCAGGTTGCCGCGATGTATGAAAAGAAAGCGGTCAAATAAGCCGGGCGGTGCAGAATGAAGCGTGGCCTTAATGATGTCGCCGCGCTGGCGCGAAAAATATATAAAAGGAGCGAGTAAAGCAAAATGAGCGATACTGTAACCGATGAGAACTCTGCTGCACCGGCAGCAAAACCCAAGCGGCCAAAAGCGCTGTCCATGATCATGATCGGAGAGCAGACGCAGGCCCTGTTTGAAAGCGCCCGTCTGGCTAAGGAAAACGGAGAAAAAGTGGGCTGGTCAGCATCCATTTTCCCGCAGGAGATCGCCGAAACACTGGGTCTGGTGGTACTCTATCCGGAAAATCATTCCGCGGGTATCGCCGCCCGGCATCAGGCGGACCCATTCCTTCAGGAGTGTGAAGGGCCTCTGGGATATTCCAACGACCTGTGCGCTTATGCGAAGGTCAACCTGACCTACAGCTCGGTGCTGGCTGGGGAGAGCGAAGTGGAGCTGCCGGACGGGGGCAAAATGGTCCGGCCCGACTTCCTGCTGCTGACAAACAATATCTGTAACCAGTTGACCAAGTGGTATGAAAATCTGGCCAGACAGCTGGACATTCCCATCTTTTTCATCGATACCTGCTATAACCCTTATGACTATGTCACGGAAACCCGTGTCAGATATGTCCGGGCCCAAATCGACCAGCTGATCAGGGATTTGTGCGAATTCACCGGCAAAACCTGGGACGATGAGAAGTTCCGAAAAATCATGAAAATTTCTCAGTGCAACAGCTATTTGTGGGAGCGCGCCAACAACCTGATGGACCGAAAACCGTCGCCCCTGAGCGGCTTCGAGCTGTTCAACTACATGTCCTGCATGGTCTGCAATCGCGGCAAGGAGTCCACCACAGCACTCCTGGAGCAGCTCAATGCCGAGATTGAACAGCACATCGCGGAGGGGACTTCTACCTATCCGGTGGAAGAGCAATTCCGCGTGTCGTGGGACGGCATTGCCTGCTGGCCCTATCTGCGCCACAATCTGCATACGCTCAAGGAGTACGGCATCAACATGGTGGCCTCCAGTTACGGAAAGGCCTGGGCCATTGAATACGATGACCTGGACGGCATGGCACGGGCCTATTGCTTTGCCTCTACCAACGGCGACAACGCTTCCACCATGATCTCCCGTCGGCTGGAGGCGCTGAAAAAGTTTGGCTGCGAAGGCACAATCTATCATGTCAACCGCAGCTGCAAGGTCATGGACTGTCAGATGATGGAGGTGCAGCGGCAGCTGTCGGCTCTGGCAGGTGTCCCGTTCACATCCTTCGACGGCGATCAGGCTGATTATCGCAATTACAGTGAAGCTCAGTTCGAGACGCGTCTTCAGGGCCTTGTGGAAGTCATGACGCAGAACAAGGAGGCGAAAGAAAATGGCTGATTTACAAACAAATCTCGCTCTGCTGGAAGCTGCATGCAGGAATCCGCGAGCCCAACTGGACAGTTATCTGGCACAAGGCAAAAAAGTGATCGGCTGCTTTCCCGCGTATACGCCGGAGGAACTGGTCTATGCGTCCGGCATGATCCCCATGGGCCTGTGGGGCGGTCATACCGAATTAAAACTTGCAAAGAGCTATCTTCCCGCGTTTGCATGTCCCATTATGCAGTCCAATCTTGAATTTGGATTGAACGGCACGTATAAGGGGCTTTCTGCGGTGATCATTCCCGCCCTGTGCGATACGCTGCGGTGCATGACCCAAAACTGGCGCTTTGGCGTTCCGTCCATTCCCATGATACCAATTGTCTATCCGCAGAACCGCAAAAGCCCTGCCAGCGTGGAATACCTGATTAGTGAATACGAGAGCGTGCTGGTGATGCTTTCCACCATCACTGGCCAGATGATGTCTGAAAAGGCGCTGTGCGATGCCATCGACGTATATAATGCGCATAACGACGTCATACGGGAGTTTGCCGCTCTGGCGAACGACCATCTGGACGTAATTACCCCAAAAGTGCGCCACGCTGTTATGAAGAGCGCATTTTTCTTCTCTAAGGATCAGCATACGGCCATTGTAAAGGAGCTGATCAGCGGTCTGAAACAGCTGCCGGTTTATAGCTTTACCGGTAAAAAAGTAATCCTTACCGGCATCACCGGCGAACCGGACGAGTTGCTGGATATCCTTGCGGAAAACGAGATTGCAGTGGTGGGAGACGACTTGGCGCAGGAGATGCGCCAATATCGCACCGATACCCCCGAAAAGGGCGGCGGCGGTCTGAGGCGCTTGGCCCTGCAATGGAATTCCCGCCATGGCTGCAGTCTGATTCATGAGGACGGCAAGCCCCGCGGCACCATGCTGGTAAGCCTATGCAAAGAAAACGGCGCTTCCGGTGTTATGAACTGTCTGATGAAGTTCTGCGATCCTGAGGAATATGATCAGCCCTTTTTCGAAGCGGACCTGGTGGCAGCCGGATACCACACCCTCACCATTGAGGTCGATACCCAGAATACCAGCTATGAACAGATTCGAACCCGTGTTCAGGCCTTCTGCGAGATGCTGTAAGCTAACCTGCTCAAAGTTAATACCTCTCCCTCATTTTCAGCGATCACTCCGGACTCTGTACATATTCCGTATGGCAATATGCATGGGGCCCGGAGTCGTCGGTTTGCGTGAAATTGGAGATTTTTCTTTTCGGTGATGCGCATTTGTGGTAAAATATTATGTAGCTTCTTGATGTGAAGGGAGATACCGGATGGATGATGTAATATCTTTCAGCAACCTTTGCGATCAGCTTTCTTTTGCCAGCGTATTGGACAACATCGACGCTGGTATCATCATTTATGATGCTCAGGGAAATTTCCTGTTCATGAATACCGTCATGGTCAATTGGCGGAATATTCCCCGTCGGGAGTATCTGAAAATGAATGTGCATGACTTTGAAAGTGTATTGGACGTCTGCGTGTTCAACTTGGTCTGTCAGGAAAAGCGGCGGGTCAGCCGGCTCCAGTATTACCGAAACTTTCAGGAAATCGGCGGCGCCACCCGGGTGCGTATCGTAACCGGTACACCCATTTTTGACGGCTGCGGCAACATTACCTATGTCATCATGATGTTACAGGATACGAAGGATTTTGAAAGCCGCCACCACATGCTGTTGGAACAGCATAAAATTCTGGCGGAAACAGCGGTTTCTACCCATCGTGAGGAAGAAAAGATCGATATTGTTGCAAAAAGTTCTGAAATACGCCAGCTGCTTTCAGTGGTGGACAGCGTGGCTCCGCTGGATTCCACTGTGCTGCTGTACGGCGAATCTGGCAGCGGCAAAGAGGTTTTCACACGTTATATTCACGAGCATTCAGGACGCAGGGAAAAGCCGCTTATTGCGGTGAACTGTGCGGCGTTTCCTGAAAATCTGATTGAGGCAGAACTGTTCGGCTATGAAAAAGGCAGTTTTACTGGCGCCAGCAGGGAGGGCAAGGCGGGTTTGGCCGAGGCTGCGGACGGCGGAACGCTGTTTCTGGATGAGATCAACTCGCTTCCGATGAGCGTACAGGGCAAGGTCCTTCGCATGATCGAAGAAAAAAGTGTACAGCGCATTGGCGCCATCCGTGCCAAGAAAGTGGACTTCAGGCTCATTACTGCAACCAACCGGGACTTGTCCCAAATGGTACGGGAGGGAACCTTCCGCGAGGATTTATATTACCGGCTGCACGTGATCCCACTGACCATTCCTCCGGTACGCAGCCGCCAAGACGATATCATACCGCTCTGTCTGCACTTTCTGCATGATTTCTGCCAGAAGTATAATCTGCAAAAGAGCTTTTCCGATGAGGTCCTGGAACAGTTGCGGGCCTATCGTTGGCCAGGGAATGTGCGCGAAATCCGCAATTTTGTGGAGCGAATGGTGGTTATGACTCCCCCGGGGACGCGGGAAATCACCAGCATCCCGTCGGGAATGCTGAGTGACTCTGACCCGGCCGGCCAGACCAGAATACCCAAAAAGCAGCTTGCTGAAGCAAAGCAGCTTTCCGATGCCCTGACGAAGGAAAAAATTCAGGCAGCACTGGCTCTGTGCGGTAACCACCGCAGCGAGACCGCGGAATATCTGGGGATTTCCCGCCGGCTGCTGCAATACAAGATCAAGGAATATCATATACCATCCCGTTGCCG
>QKDF01000142.1 GCA_003245395.1 Clostridia bacterium | reverse complement strand
GGCGGTGACAATGCGCATTCTGGTGGGACCGCCCACAGACTGAAAGTTCTGATAATATTGAAGCCTGCTTACCTTCTCTTTCTTTTGGCTCACAAGATCAAAAATACAGATGTCCAGCACACCGACAAAATCATGCACATTCATCTTTGAGATATTCCTGCCGGGGAATATTTCTCCAATTGATCAGCGCCTTATTTAGAAAAAGAAAATTGCCCTTCGCGTCATAGACCGCGATTCCCGCATCCAGATTATCCAATATTGCAGGCAAAGAAAGCACTTGCTCCAGCGTCTCGAACGAGGCGGATTCCGTCATCTGATATGCCCTTCTATAAAGCCACAGCCGCTCAGGCCATATAATAGCCCATCTGCGGCTATTATATCATAAAAGTCCCTGCAATCAACCGTTTCCCATTGAGCGCCATGGCTTTTGCCCCGGCGTGCGGCGCGAAAAGGCGGCAGCTTCGATTATAGCATTTCGCTGAACGTTTGAATACGGGTTCGGATCTGTTCGTATCCGGCATTCAAATGATCGACCTCCACAGTCAGACAGGGATATCCCCCAGCCCGCAGATCCGCTTCATAATAGGGCTGATCGTATTCCTCCGGGTCGCAGAATTTCATCAGGCAGCAAATCACCCCGTCCGCCTCGTTTTCCCGGCAGAGCTCCGCCAGCAGCTTCCCCCGCGGCTTCCCCAATTCGTGGATGAGACTGCACCCATACCGGTTGTTCCACTGAAGCGCCAGACGGCGCAGTCCGCCGCCGCCTTTTTCGGGGGTATCGGTCCGATACTGGCGCATCTCCTGTGCCAGGTCGTCTCCCACGACGCAAAGGCCATTCTCCCTCAGGATTTCCAGCAGCTCATCCGGCTCGCAGGTGATGCCGCTGAGTATCACCCTTTTGTCCGGGCAGCAATAGGCCGGAAGCGTTTTCAGGTTTTCCACGATGTTGGGAACAATGGCCGTGTGCTCGCTCTTTTCATAGAAAAACGCACTCTTCATGACGGTGTGACGCTCCACCGGGGTGATGATATCCAGGTGGTCATTTGCCGCGCGGGAAAACTCCCGCATCATGGCGTTATGGGTGTTGTAAATTTCAATGGTCTCGCACAGGGCCGCTTCGTTCATCATTTTTCCGGTGACGGTGCTGAGCACGGTCAGTACGGTTTCATACTCGCTGATGAGATAGTCCACGCTGGCCGGCGACTTCCGATTCTGCGGGTATACGATGGGGATCATGGGGATTGTGGGAACGCCGAATCGCCAATTTTGGGTCATGCAGCGCAGTGTATCGCAGATGGTCGGAATGATCACCGCCGAGAGCCCCTCATACGTGCCGTTGAGTCCAAACTCCATATCTGCCTGCATGATGGGGCAGGCGAAGGCCGGCAGATAACTTTTGGCCAGCTTCAACTCCGCCTGCCCACCCCAAAGCCCCATGGGAATCATCCCGGAGGCGTGAACCAACTCTTCTGGCGTATACGGCGGAAAGCACCCCACCACTTTTTCCCCTGTTTCAGGTAGTGATGCAGCCTTGCCCGGGGATTTTTACAGGCCGCCTTCAGTGCTGCCCGACCGCTTTCCAGCTCAGTCATCTGCCTTCGCCTCCTTATTCTGCTTCATGATCTCCACCAGACCTTGTATGCGTGTTTCAAACTGAGCCTCGCTGTAATTCCGATAATCCGCCTGATCCCCGTTGAAGGATGCGAACGGTACGCCCGCCTGAGCGGAAAGCTGGCGCTGCACCTCCATCATCTGGCAATCCATCACCTTACAGCTGCGGTTGACGTGGTAGATCGTGCCCTCGCACCCAAACTTTTTCAGGGCTTCCAAACGGCGTGCAATCATGGTGGTGGCGTTGTCCCCGTTGGTGGAGGCAAAGCAATAGGCGCGTGCCATGCCGTCCAGATCCTCATAGTTGATGGCCCAGGCTTTTCCGTAACTGGACGCAACCATATTGACACCGTACTTTTTCAGTGTGCGCAGGTTATGGCTCAAATACGGCCAGCAGGCAATTCCATCCCAGGAAACGCGAAACGCTTCCTCCGTGGGGAAGGTGGAAGTCCCCTCCCGGATATGTTCTTCAATTTCCGCATTGAGCTGCTCCAGAACGGCTGTGGAGGACTCCTTGCCCCGGTTGCACACCATGGCGGACATGTAGTTGAACAGCTCGAATCCGCTCAGCGGCGCGGGCTTGCAGTCCATCAGATTGTAGGACCGCTCCCACAGATAGCTGTTTCGCCGGGAGATTTCCATAATCTCTTTAAACCGTTCGTCGTCCCAGGACTTTCCCGTAAATTCACACAGATCCCGGATCAGCTGGTCGATCTGCGCGCGTACATACCGCACCCGGCTCTCCGTCACATAGTCGCTGGGATTATAGCAGGTGTCGATAAAAAACACGGGAATATCCAGCTCCCTGGCCAGATTCTCATACCACTTGGTCAGCTGATTGCAGATGTTGTTGGTCAGCAGCAGAAAGTCCGGCTTCACCAGCCTCCCGCCGTCGGGCAGCTCCATCTCGCTCTCTTCATTCAGGACGGAGGCATAGACAAGATTGACCTTGGCATAGGCGCACAGATCGTTGGAGTAGCCCAGCGCCCCCTCGCATTTTTGCAGAAATGGGTCTGCCTGGTGGCGTACGGCAATGCCGGCGGAGTGATTTTCCGGATACAGAATATTCAGGCCCAGCGTCTCCGGAATCTCCTGGGGAAAGATGGACGCCGACCAGCCCACCTTCTCACCCCGTTCTTTCGCCAGACGGGCGTTTTCAAACAGGGCCTCTGTCTGCTCGCCCAACAGAACCATGGACTTTGGCTTGGGGCGCCTGGGCTTTGGCGCAGAGGCCGCCGCCTGTTCCCCCGGAGTGCTGATTTTTGCCTGATCGGCCTGTGTTTCACGCATTTGGTCTCTTCTCCTTCTTTAAATTTTTCCCGTGCCGGAATGGCGGCGTTCACTGCGCCGGTACGCTGGCGTAGCGGGTGAGCAACCGCCAGGCGGCCCTTCTTCCGGCTTATTTGACTTCTCCGGCCGTGCGCATCCGCTGTACTTCCTCGTCTGTATAGCCGCTCTCTTTCAAAACTTCGTCCGTATCACGGCCGATTTCTCCGGAGGGATGGAACGGGATTGACGCGGGGTCAATGGAGGCAAAATGTACCGGGCCGTTGGTAAATACGCTCTTGGTTCCGTCGGAATATTCATGGAAGTATGTATAGTGATTCGCCACCGCCTGCTCGTCGTAGGGTACGTCTTTCAGGTGGCATACCAGTTCGTGGGGCAAGTCATATTCACTGAGCAGCTTGTGCCAGTATGCCACGGGCTGGGTCGCAAACTTCTCATCCAGGATCATCGTCAGCTCCCGCTTGCTCTGTACGGAGTAATAGGCATCCAGCGTGTTATACCGGGGATCAGCCATCAGCTCCGACATTCCAAGCAGATCGCACAGTTCATGAAACCGCCGATAGTCCACCACGGCCAGGTAAAACCACTCTCCGTCCGAGCCCTGATAGGTGTTGCTGCCAGCGTGGCTGCAGTTATAGCGGTCACGAGGATACT
>QKDF01000165.1 GCA_003245395.1 Clostridia bacterium | reverse complement strand
ATGGTCACAATGGCACAGCGCATTGAGCAGCTGCGTAACGAACGAAATCTGAGCCGTCCGGCCCTGGCCGCGGCCCTCGGATTTCCTAAAATGGCGATTGAAAAGTTTGAGACGGGCCGTCAGACCCCTTCGCAGGAGCAGCAGGAGAAGCTGGCGGCGTATTTTTCCGTTTCCGCTTTTTATCTGCGGGGAGAAAACAACGACCGGACCCGAATGGATGACTGGATGGACGGTGCGTTCATGGACACCGAGCGGGCTGAGACTCCGGCCCCGAAGAAGCAGGCACCGAAGCCCTCGGCTTCTCCGTCCGGAGATGACAGCCCCGTATTCGACGCATTCCTGCGCAGCAAAAAGTTTCAGGAGGCGCTGCGTGCGGCTGCGCTGGATGTTCTGCAAAGCCCCGAGGGGCAGGAAATTCTGGCGAAGGCAGTCCGCCGGGAGCTGTCCCGGAAATAGGCTTTCAAAAGCGCTTGGATCAGCTTTGATCCAAGCGCTTCTTTGTAAATTGTCAACCGGTACTCCGGACGGCGGAAATTCCCGAACCGGGCTGCCAATGCTGCTGCCACGTCCGAAGCCGCGGCTGTATGGCTGATTTAACCACGGATGCGCGGCGCCGCTGTGACATATGCCATTATGCCGCATTGTGCCCGCGGCGGATGAGCTCTCCCATATTCCGGACGGTCTGGGACAGGAAGCGGAAAGGCTCCGTCCGGCAGGTACAGGCGGCGAAAATCAGGTTCGGCACCAGACAGCAGATCGCAGCCTTTGCGGCGAGATCCCAAATGCCCGGCAGAGCGATTGCACTGCACAGCAGGAAGGTGATCCCGGCGCACAGAAACAGCAGCGCGATCTGTACCAGCAGGCGGCTGAGATATCTTCTGCTGGAGCGATGGAAGATGTCCTGAAACAAGACCCGCGTCTCAATGGGAAAGTAGATTGCCGTCATTACAAAAATGGTGGGAAGGAGAACGCTGATGACATGACGGAGTACGATCAGCATCAGAATGCTGCCGGCCAGATTCAGTCCCATACCCAGGTACGGCTTATACCAGTCCCGCTTCCAGAGACCCGCCGCATCCTTGAACGTCAGACCCAGCACACGGAACTGCCAGCTGAAATAGTACAGCGCGATCATGCAGACGGTGGCGGTGGGATAGCAATAAGTGCTGCCCAGCCAGATGCGGATGAACGGCCCCGAGAGGCACAAAAGACAGATGGCGCACCAGCCCACACACCAGACCCAAAGAAAGCTCAGATGGCGGAACAGATTGTAAGCGTCCTCAGCCGGACTCGTGATGAGTTTGTTTCCGATTCCGGCCAGCATGCTCTGCGTGGCCACGTTGGTAACAGCGATTACCGCCATGGTGAGGGCGTAATAGTTCCCGTAAACGGCCAGCGCGTCCAGACCCAGGAAGGAGGAAATCAGCACGCTGTCAATCGACACCAGGACCGTGGCGCCGATTTTGTGCCCCATTAGGGCTGTGACCTGCTGATGAATCTGCGCCCGGGTGTCGGACGGAAGTGTTCCCCTACAGACGTATCGGGTATAGGTCCGTCTGGACAGCCAGTAATAGCAAAGGTTCTGTGGAATGACCATCAGTGCGCCGACCAGCGTATAGGCGTAGTAATTTTTCAAAACGGTCAGAGACAGAATCTGCAGCAGGTATTGAGCCAGCAGGATGACCGTGGACACGTTGGTCAGGATGTCGTTGCGCTGGTGGGCAGAAAAAAGAGACGCCCGATAGGCAAACAGAAGGTAACCCAGCACCGTACTGCCAAGATACATCAGGTACAGAACATAGGGGTTGAGATCCGGTGGTGTGTCGCCCTTGACCAGACGAGGCAGGAAGGGAAGCAGCGCAAGGCCGGCCGTCGTGATGATGAGGGCTACGATGCGATAGATTCTGCGGTAATAGTACAGCAGGGCGCAGATGGCCGCGGTGTCCTCCTGCGCAATGGGGCGGTACATACTGAATACCACTGCGCTGCTAAAGCCCAGTTCCGCCAGGTTCAGAACTGTGAAGATGGAGGTGAACAGGGAATTGAGGCCCACGTAGTCGTTGCCCAGAATTTTAATAATAAATGTGCGGATGATGAAGGGAAATACAATTGCGATTGCCTTGTTGCAGATGCCGCTGATCGTATTGAGAATGGTCTGTCTGGTTCTTGCGAGCTTCAATCCTGATTCCTCCTGCCCACGGACATGAATTTCCGGCCTGGGCTGTGGTTTATTTTATCCGGGGCGGTACTTTGCTTGATTTTAGCCTGTTACATCCAAAAAAACAACATTTTTTTGGATTTTATTCGTGCCGGCGCCGCTGCGGGCCGCTCTGGGGAGTCTTCGCGCCAGGGAATCGCTATTGATCTTTTTCCAGAATTGTGCTTGACTGGAAAAGGTGTATTCTCCGTGCTTGCGGTGAAAAGCGGACACGGACAGTTTCCCGGTTTTGCGGCGGGAAACGAATCGCCGGGCTGCAATTGACTTGACTGGGCCTGGTGAAATCTGCTGGATAGGGGTGTTGTCATGAATATGGAAGTGAAGGCGCTGAGCAAGTGCTTCGGGCAAAAAACCGTGCTGGATCAGGTGAATCTTCAGGTGGGTGAAGGCGAGATGCTCTGCCTGCTTGGACCGTCGGGGGCGGGAAAAACAACTCTGATCCGCTCCATCATCGGCGCGGTGAAACCGACCGGCGGGGAAATTATCATAAATGGAGTGCGGGTACCCGACCGCAGACTGATGTATGACGTTGGGTATATGCCCCAGGAGGAAGGACTTTACGGGGACATTTCCGCCAGGGCAAATCTTGAATTTTTCGGCGGCTTATACGGAATGCGCGGCAGCAAACTGCGCCAGCGCTGCGACGAGCTTTTGTCGCTGCTGGATTTATATGCGGACGCAGAGAAGATGGTATCGGACTACTCGGGTGGAATGAAAAAGCGCCTGTCTCTGGCCGTGGCGCTGCTGCACGACCCTCGGTTTCTGCTTTTGGACGAGCCGACGGTGGGAATCGATCCTGTTTTGCGGAAGACTATCTGGGAGCGGTTTGCCCAGCTGAAAAACGAAGGACGCTGCCTGGTGATTTCTACGCATGTGATGGATGAGGCGCTTAAGTGCGAGCGCTGCGCGCTGCTGTATAACGGCCGGATCATCTATGATGACCAGACCGAAAATCTGCTGAAAATGACGCCGAACGGCTCCATTGAGGATCTGTTTTTCATGGCGGGGGAGGGCAAGTAAATGTGGGTAGTGGCAAAAAGAATCCTGAAACAGATCCTGCATGACAGACGTTCGGTGGGTATCATCATCGTCGCGCCGGTTATGCTTTTAACGCTGATTTTCTTTCTTCTGGGAAAAAGCAGTTATCAGCCCACCGTTGCATTGGACAAGGCGGCCTTTGCTCCGGCGGTGGCGGAGGCATTGGAAAACGGGCTGCGGGAGAATCCGGACATTGTATTCTCCCTTGTGCCGGACGGCAGCAGCCCCAGCCAACTGGTGGAGGACAAGCAGGCCGACGCTGTAATCACAGTGAAGGATCAGACCATTGAAATCGTCATGCTGG
>QKDF01000134.1 GCA_003245395.1 Clostridia bacterium | reverse complement strand
CGAGGGCGCTCTGGCCATCCGGCTGGAGGCCACGATTGAGGAGCTGATCTCCACGATTCACTCCCATCCCACCGTTACCGAAACCATGCGCGAGGCGGCTCTCAACGTAGAAAAGCGCGCCATTCATACCAAAAACTGAGTCCCGTATTCTTCTATATACACCTCCTTTCTTATAGTGCCGGGCGGCTCCTGCCGGGGAGCCGCCCGCACACTGCTTTTGGGGGAAGCTGCTTCCCGCCCCGGACTTCTTGTTCCATCTCTGCGATATGTGCTATACTATTATTAATATTTAAGGCTTTCGCCCTGGCGGAGGATTCCGCGGAAAATCCGGAGGTGAATCATGCTCCCTCAGCTCAACCACAGTCCCTTGTTTGCCGATATGACACAGGCCGACATCGAAAGCTGCCTAACCTGCAGCCGCTCGGAAATCGTATCCTATGAAAAAGACGAGATCATTTTTTACCAGCAGGATCAGCCACGCAAGCTGATGGTTTTGCTGGAAGGCTCTGTGTCCGTGTGCAAAGATTCCTTCTCCGGCAAGCGCAACATCGTGGCATCCTTTCGCACGCCGGGAGACCTCTTCGGCGAGGTATACGTGTTTCTGGGTAAGCAGTCCTATGACCACTATGCCCAGGCGATGGACGCCACAAAGATCCTTTTAATTCCCCGGGAATTTTTGTTTCACACCTGCAGCAACGGCTGCGGCTGCCATCAGCGCTTGATTTCCAATATGCTGGCCATTCTGGCGCAAAAGGCCTATCATCTGAACCAAAAGCTGCAGCTCCTCTCCTGCGCAACTCTTCGTCAGAAAATTGCGAGGGTTCTGCTGCAGAACAGCGATGCCGCGGGGCACGTCACCCTACCCATGAACCGGGAGGAATTGGCTGACTTTCTCAATGTGGCGCGGCCGTCCCTCTCCCGGGAACTGATGCGAATGCAGGATGACGGCTTGATTCAAATCGACCGAAACGCCTTCTTTATTCCCCACCAGGAAGCTCTGGAATATCTCTGAAAATCTTAAAAGTATTTTGCAGTCCGTAACAATTGTTACGGACTCTTTTCTTTCTCCCTGCTATGATAACTCCAGACAACAGGAAATACCTGCTCCCCGCTGAGGTGGGTGGCAGTGACAACACAAATGGAGGAATCAATCATGGAGAACAAAATGTTTTGCTATCAGTGCCAGGAAACTGCCGGCTGCACCGGCTGCACCCAGATGGGTGTATGCGGCAAAAAGCCGGAGGTTGCTGCCATGCAGGACCTGCTGATATACGTGACCCGGGGGCTGTCCGCCATTACCACCCAACTGCGTGCCGAGGGCAAGGACGTTTCCAAAGATGTGAACCATATGGTCACCTGGAATCTGTTTACCACCATCACCAATGCCAATTTTGATAAAGATGCCATTGTCGCCCGCATCGTGGAAACATTGGATTGGAAGCTGACGCTGTTGGCACGGGTCTCCCATCCTGAAGTTTTACCGGAAGCGGCTCTGTGGGCGGGCAATGATCCCACCGGGTTCGCGGCGAAAGCGGCACAGGTCGGCGTTCTGGCCACCGAAAACGAAGATATCCGCAGCCTGCGGGAGCTGATTACATACGGTCTGAAGGGCCTGGCCGCTTACAGCAAGCACGCCAATGCTCTGGGCCAGGACGACGAAGCCGTGGATGCTTTTTTACAGCGGGCACTGGCCGCCACGCTGGACGACTCTCTCACAGCGGATGAGTTGGTCGCCCTGACGCTGGAAACCGGCAAATACGGTGTGGACGGCATGGCTCTGCTGGATAAGGCCAACACCACCGCCTACGGCAATCCGGAAATCACCAAGGTCAACATCGGCGTGCGGAAAAATCCGGGCATTTTGGTATCCGGCCATGACCTGCGGGATCTGGAGATGCTGCTCAAGCAGACGGAAGGTGCCGGCGTGGACGTTTACACCCACTCCGAAATGCTGCCCGCCCATTATTACCCCGCTTTTAAGAAGTACGCCCATTTTGCCGGCAACTACGGCAACGCGTGGTGGAAACAGAAGGAGGAATTCGAGAGTTTCAACGGCCCCATTCTGATGACCACCAACTGCATTGTCCCTCCCAAGGACAGCTACAAAGACCGGCTGTACACCACCGGTGCTGCGGGCTTCCCCGGCTGCCGGCACATTTCCGGCGAGGCCGGCGCCGAGAAGGATTTCTCCGAGCTGGTCGCCCACGCCAAGCGCTGCGCGCCGCCTACAGAGATTGAGACCGGTGAAATCATCGGCGGCTTCGCCCACAATCAGGTGCTGGCTCTGGCCGACCAGGTGATCGCAGCCGTAAAATCCGGCGCCATCCGAAAGTTTGTGGTCATGGCCGGCTGCGACGGCCGCACCAAGTCCAGAAACTACTACACCGACTTCGCAAAAGCCCTTCCGAAAGACACGGTTATTCTGACGGCAGGCTGCGCAAAATACAAGTATAACAAACTGAATCTGGGCGACATTAACGGCATTCCCCGGGTGCTGGATGCGGGGCAGTGCAACGATTCCTACTCTCTGGCGGTAATCGCCCTGAAACTGAAGGAGGCCTTCGGCCTGGACGACATCAACGACCTGCCCATCGTGTACAATATCGCCTGGTACGAGCAAAAGGCGGTCATCGTCCTGCTGGCTCTCCTGTACCTGGGTGTGAAGAACATTCATCTGGGGCCCACTCTGCCCGCTTTCCTGTCTCCCAACGTGGTCAAGGTGCTGGTTGATACCTTCGGCATCGCGGGCATCGGCACCGTGGAGGATGACCTGGTCCTGTTTTTCGGCAAGGATGCGGCTGCCGGCATCACCGGGGATATGCGCATCGGCGACATCCTGCGCAAGTATCCTGACGCGGCTCCCATCCTGATGGACTGCGGCATGCACTGCCTGGGCTGCCCTTCAGCGCAGATGGAGAGTCTTCATGATGCGTGCGGCGTCCACGGTCTGGATGCGGAGGAAGTGCTCCTTCGGCTGAACGCATCCATCCAAACCAATGCCTGAGTCATTGATAAAAAGGAGCTGTTTGACATGTACAGCGTGGAATGCATGGTCGCCGAGCACGGCAATATCCTCAAGCTGCTGGACGTGATGACCCGCGCCTGCTGCGGCCTGCTGGAAGGCAGAAGTGTAGACGACAGTGATTTTCGGAAGATGCTGACTGTGGCCAGAACCTATGCCGACAAACACCACCACGGGAAAGAGGAGCAGATTCTCTTTGCGGAGATGACGGCCCGCCTCGGTTCCATGGGGCAGAATCTGGTACAGCACGGAATGCTGGTGGAGCACGACCTGGGGCGGCTGTATCTGTCGGAGCTGGAAGCCTCACTGAATCGGTATCAGACTGACCCCTCCACGCTGAACAAGCTTGGCATTCTTTCCGGCGCTATTGGCTATGCCGGTCTCCTCCGGCGCCATATTGAAAAAGAAAATCAGGTGGTTTATCCTTTTGCCGAACGGAGCCTTCCCGAAACCGTTCTTCAGTCTATAGACGTGCGTGTGCGCGCGTTTGAAGCGGACCCTGTACGGGAAAGCGCCAGAAATACTGCGCTGGGACTGCTGCAGGAG
>QKDF01000178.1 GCA_003245395.1 Clostridia bacterium | reverse complement strand
AGATTCAGTTGCTTTTCTATACCCGCAGTATACGCCTGGGAATTGTAAAATGCAAGAAAAAAATTTTGCCTGCTTTTGTAAAGGCTGGCGGCAGAAGTTTTTCTTTACAAATAAGAACGTTTGTTCTATAATGGACAAAACGAAGGGAGGCGCGCATCGTGCCGGCAAGACAATCCGCCTGCTGTTTCACGGGCCACCGGCCCTCGAAGCTGCCCTGGGACGACAATGAAGACGACCCCCGCTGTCTGGATCTGAAGCGGCGGTTGTGGGACGCGGTAACCACCGCGTATGAGTGCGGCTACCGCCATTTTTTATGCGGAATGGCCATGGGCTGCGATCTGTACGCCTGCGAGTGTGCCCAGCGCCTGCGGCAGCTCCATTCGGATGTGACGGTGGAGGCGGCCATCCCCTGCCCGTCTCAGCCGGACGCCTGGCCTGGCGCCCAAAAGGAGCGGTACCGCCGTCTGGTGGCCGCCTGCGACTTTGAGACCATGGTCTCCGCCGCATACAGTTCCAGCTGCATGCAGCGCCGGGACCGGTACATGGTGGATCACGCCTCCATGCTGATCGCCATGTTTGACGGTAGCGCGGGAGGCACCCGCTATACCATTGAATATGCCATGAACCGGGGGCTGGATGTGGTGGATTTGCCCATCCTGCCGCGAAAGGAGAACCCATGAACGAACTGACGCTTTCCGCCCCGGCGAAGCTGAACCTGACGCTGGATATCCTGCGCCGCAGGAAGGACGGCTATCATGATCTGAAAATGGCCATGACCTCCGTATCGCTGTGCGACACCGTGACGGTGCGGCTGAACGATACCGGCGTAATTACGGTGTCCTCCGGCACGGCGGATCTGCCCGCGGGGGAGGACAATCTGGCGGGCAAGGCCGCCCGCGCCTTTTTCAATGCCGCGGGGGAGACTCACGGCGCCGATATTGTAATTGAAAAACGGATTCCGTCCTGCGCCGGCATGGCAGGGGGCAGCTCCGATGCCGCGGCGGTGCTGCGGGCACTGGGGCAGATGCTCCGCCCTGATCTGCCGGGAACGTTTCTGGAGGAACTGGGACAGGCTGTGGGCAGCGACGTGCCCTACTGCGTCCGGGGCGGCACCGTCCTGGCGGAGGGGCGGGGCGAGCGCCTGACCGACTGGCCCGCGCTGCCCGCCTGCCAAATCGTGATCTGCAAGCCGGATTTCGGCCTGCCCACCCCGGCCCTGTTCGGGCGGGTGCGGGTGGATGAGATCAAAAACCGTCCGGACCATGCTGCCATGTACGACGCCTTGGCCCGCGGGGATTTGAGGGCCGTGGCCGCCAATCTTCGGGACGTGTTTGAAGAGGTGCTCACGCCGGAGGAACAGGAGATTTTTGCCATCCGAGACGCGCTGCTGGGCTGCGGTGCGCTGGGAGCGGCTATGACCGGCTCGGGGCCTACCGTGTTCGGCCTGTTTAATGCTTCCGGTGCCGCGCAGGATGCGTATGAGCGCCTGAAGGCCCGGTACAGCCAGACATTTTTAGCCCATCCGTTATAAATTGGTATAAATTCCATAAATTCCGTCCACAATTCCAGCAAACGGGCCGACAGCGGCCTACATAAAAAGGACGGAATCACATGGTAATCACAAAAACGACACGGCAAAAGCAAACCATTCATCGGCAGCTCCGTATCCTGGAGCTTGCTCTCGGCATCGCGGTGGCCGTAACATTGATCTGGGGTATGGCGTCCCTGGGCCGCCAGCAGGCGCTGGCGGACAGAGTGGTGCGCCTGCATGTGCTGGCCAACTCCGACTCGGACGCGGATCAGGCCCTAAAATTAAAGGTGCGGGACAAGATCGTGGCCCAGGCGACTGACATTCTGCAGCAGACGCATTCCCGCCCGGAGGCCGAACAGGCTTTGACGGCGGCGCTGCCGGAGCTGCAGACCTTGGCCGAGCAGGAGATTCAGGCCGAGGGGTATACCTATCCCGTCACGGCCAGCCTGGAACAGACGGAGTTCCCCACCCGGGAGTACGATGATTTTACCCTGCCTGCCGGGGAGTACCTGGCGCTGCGGGTCGTGATCGGCGCGGGGGAGGGGCACAACTGGTGGTGCGTGGTGTTCCCGCCGCTGTGTACAGCAGCGGAGACGGATTTGGCGCAGACCGCCATGGCTGCGGGATTGTCGGATGACGACGTGAAGCTGATGACCGAGGACGGCAGCGGCTATGTGCTGAAATTCAAATCCATTGAGCTGTGGGAGAGCCTGAAAGAGCACCTGGCGTCCTGAAAAGGGCGAGAGGGGCGCGATGGCTGATTTCCACCGGGAATCTGCGGTCGTTCTGGGCGTCCTGCCCACCGCCCCATAAAGTCCCTGCCGGGCGGTATTGCCCGCCTGCGTGGACGTACCCATTCAAACAGAAGAAAAATACCGCCGGAGGCTCTTGCCCCGGCGGCATTTTTGCGCGCTTTTATGGTTTTTCAGCCCAGATAAGTCCCGATGTCAAAGGGGACAAGCGGCGTATCCCGCCGCAGATACAGCGGGTGATGGGGATGGCCGGACTTGAGGAGCGGGCCGGCGGTGAACCATGCGGCTCCCGCGTCCCGGCCCAGGGCGGCGAAGTCCCGTACGCACTCCATTAAATATGTACGCTTTTCGATGATATTGCCCCAGGCGGCCCAAATGGCTGGGCGGGGGGAAAGATCCATCAGATAGGCGAAGGCCCTCCGGTTTTCATCATGAAGCACACCGTTGCACGCGCGCTCCATGTCGTCGGGCCGGGTGGCCCGCTGGGCATAGACGTTAAACATCAGAAAGCTGTCGTACCCGTTGGACAGGGCCACCCGTTCCACAGACTTCAGTGTGGGGTCCAGTGCATCCGGCGCGGCGGTGGAGGGATTGATGCCGATGCAGATCAAGGGCTTTTTGCCCCGTGTACCCAGGATGTACCGGTATTCGGAGTAAGCGTTGGGGACGTACAGCCACCGGGACACGTCGTAATCCGGGGCGGGCTGCAGGGCGGCGGCAAGGGCCGCATCAAAGGGAATCAGGTTCACCTGATCGGTGGTACTGCTGGGAATATGCATGGCAAGGGCTCCTTTTCGACAGTTTCCAACAGTTTACCATGCCCCGGCGGAAAAGGCAATTCCCCCTGTCATTCCAACGGAACCTGTGGTAAAATCGAGGGGATAAGAGAAAACGGAGGGGACGCCATGCTGAGCATTGTGATGGGTCGGGCAAGGACGGGAAAATCAAAGCGGGTGCTGCGGGAGATCGCCGAAAAGGGCGACGGCTCCCGGCAGATTCTGCTGGTGCCGGAGCACGCCTCTCATCAGGCGGAGGTGGATTTGTGCCTGACCTGCGGCGACACGGCCAGCCGCCATGCGGAGGTGCTCAGCTTCCGACGTCTGGCCATGCGGGTGCTGGCGCTCACCGGAGGCGCGGCGGATGTGACGCTGGACGCCGGCGGCAAGCTGCTGACGCTGCAAAAGACCCTGACGGAGCTGGCCCCCGCCCTGAAGGTCTACCGCCGCCCGTCCCAGCGCGCCGCGTTTCTGGAGCAGCTGCTGGGCGTATTCGACGAGCTTATCAGCTACG
>QKDF01000177.1 GCA_003245395.1 Clostridia bacterium | reverse complement strand
GCCGATCGGTTGGTATTAGAACAAAGATCCCATTTGCGTACGGCTGTTTCCCTTTAAAACTGAATCAGAGGAGAGGGGCGGAATTCCGCCCCTCTTTTTTTGATATTTTGCCGCGGTTGAGCAAACGTTTTATTCGGCTTGTCGAATGTGCGGACTTATGTTATGCTGAAACAATAATTTTATCGAAGGCGAGGCAAAACATAAAATGCGATATGAATTTCACCCACAGGGTGTTTGTTCCCGAAAAATGTGCGTGGACCTGAGCGAGGACGATGTCATTGAAAAGCTGGAGATCGAGGGCGGCTGTGACGGTAATCTCCATGGCATTGCGGTTTTGGTGGAGGGAATGCCCGCCCATAGTGCAATCCAAAAGCTCAAGGGAATCCATTGCGGCTTTAAAACCACGTCCTGCCCGGATCAGCTGGCGCTGGGACTGGAGCGGGCTTTGAAAGAAGCCGGACGGGCGTAAATATCGGAAGCCCGGATGCCGAACCTGCTGATGATTCGATTCGGGTGTGGGAATTGACCCAAAATGGGAATCCTAGTTTACTGCCACGGCGATTTTTCTGCCCTGCAGTCAAAATGAAAAAGTGGAGAAACGTATGAAAATCGTATTGGTCATCGACCAGTTTGACGACGCCAACAACGGTACTACCATCAGCGCGCAGCGTTTTGCCCGGGCGCTTCAGGCCCACGGGAACGAGGTGCGGGTCATCGCCTGCGGAAAGCCGGAGGCTTACAAGTACGCGGTGCATCAGCTGCATCTGCTGCCGATTGTGGAACACCTGATCACCAGCCAGGGCATGCGCCTGGCGATCCCCAACCGCCACGCCTTTGAAAAGGCGGCGGCTTGGGCGGACGTGGTGCATTTCATGATGCCCTCGCCGCTGTCCATTGCGGGGCTGCGCCATGTGGAAAAGGCCGGGATTCCGTATACGGCCGCCTTTCACTGCCAGCCGGAGAACATCACCTTTTCCATCCATCTGGGCAACAGCAAACGGGCGAATGACTGGCTGTACAATCGTTTTCGCGACAGCTTTTATAACCGCTTTACCCATATTCACTGCCCCAGCCGCATGATTGCCGACCAACTCACCGCCCACGGCTATACGGCGAAGCTCCATGTGATCTCCAACGGTATCAGCCCGGCGTACTACTATCAAAAGCGGGAGAAGGAGGACTGGCTGGCGGGACAGTTTGCCATCCTGACCGTGGGCCGCTATGCCGGGGAAAAGCGGCAGGATCTGGTGATTGAGGCGTGCTGCAAGTCCCGCCATGCCCGGCAAATCCGCCTGATCCTGGCGGGGAAAGGCCCGCTGGAGGGGAAGTACCGCCGCATGAGCCAGAAACTGTCCAATCCCATTGTGATGGAGTTTTATTCCCCGCAGCGGCTCATCGAGATCATCGCCCAGTGCGACCTGTACGTCCATGCCTCCGACGCGGAGATCGAGGCCATGAGCTGCATGGAGGCCTTTGCCTGCGGGCTGGTTCCGGTGATCGCAGACTCGCCCCGTTCCGCCACGCCACAGTTTGCTCTGGACGAGCGGAGCCTGTTCCCCGCCGGAGACAGCGACGCGCTGGCGCGGCAGATCGATTACTGGATCGAGCACCCCGACGAGCGGCAGGAGATGGAAAAACGCTATGCCGAGCACGCCAAGCAGTACGCGCTGGAGACCTCGATCTGCCAGGCAGAGGACATGTTCCGTACTGCGATTGCCGAAACCGGGCGCAGCGTGTGAGCGGAGAGAAGCAGCATATCGGGAGAGCGGCGGATTGGCCGCTCTCTTTTTCAGCGTGCCTTGCACTTTTGCTGCGGATATGATACAATTTTCCTGTCAGAAAAATGAAAAAGGAGACCTCCTTCATGAAATTGGGAATCGTGGGCCTGCCCAACGTGGGCAAGAGCACATTGTTCAACGCCATTACCAACGCCGGCGCCGAGAGCGCCAACTATCCTTTCTGTACCATCGACCCCAACGTGGGTATGGTGGCCGTGCCGGACGAGCGGCTGGACCAGCTGGCGCAGATGTACGAGCCGGATAAAAAGACCCCAGCCGTTGTGGAATTCGTGGACATCGCGGGTCTGGTAAAGGGCGCCTCCAAGGGCGAGGGTCTGGGCAACAAGTTCCTGGCCAACATCCGGGAAACCGACGCCATCATCCATGTGGTGCGCTGCTTTGACGACGAAAACGTCATTCATGTGGAGGGTTCCACCGATCCCAAGCGGGATATCGACATCATCAATCTGGAGCTGGTCATGGCCGACCTGGAGATGGTACAGCGCCGGGTGGACAAGGCCACAAAGGCTATGAAGGGCGACAAAAAATACGCCCATGAGGTGGAATTGTTCTCCGCCCTGGCGCAGCACCTCAATGACGGCAAATTGGCCCGCACCTTCCCCTGCGAGGAAGAGGATCGCGCCCTGCTGGGCACGGCCGAGCTGCTGACGCTCAAGCCGGTCATCTACGCCGCCAACACCGACGAGGAGGGCTTTACCCACCTGGACGGCAACCGGTATTACCAGCTGGTATGCGACATCGCCGCGGCGGAGGGCGCACAGGTGCTGCCCATCTGCGCGCGGATGGAGCAGGATATCGCCGAGCTGGAGGGCGAGGAGAAGCAGATGTTTCTTGAGGAACTGGGCGTGGAGGAGTCCGGCCTGGATCGCCTGATCAAGTGCTCCTACGCCCTGCTGGGCCTGATTTCCTTCCTGACCTATGGCAAGGACGAGTGCCGGGCGTGGACCATCAAAAAGGGAACCAAGGCGCCCCAGGCCGCAGGCAAAATCCATTCGGATATCGAGCGGGGCTTTATCCGCGCCGAGGTGCTGGCCTATGGTGATCTGGACAAGTGCGGCAGCGTGACCGCCGCACGGGAAAAGGGTCTGCTGCGCAGCGAGGGTAAGGATTACGTGGTACAGGATGGGGACATGATCTACTTCCGGTTCAACGTATAATCCTGCCGTACGTCCGGGCAGACGAAGAAAAGCAATTAGCCATACAAACACACCGCCGGAATTCATGGCGGAGTTCACATAGCTGGGAGGCGAGCGGAGGATGGAGATTTTTTGGAAAGCTTCAACCGATTTCGTGACCATTGGTCTGGCTTTTGTGGTGTATGTTCGGCTGATTCCCCTGCGCAGGGACACCCGTTTTACCTATGTGACTTTGGCACTGGGACTTGCGGTGATTCTGGCGGGGTATTACGCTGCGGCGTATGGATGGGGAATGACGCCCATGGTCGCCGCTGTTGCGGCACTGAACGGGCCTTGCGCCGTGCTGTTATTAAGCTTTGCCAAATATCGTGACAGCCGCTTTGTGCTGTGCTTCTGCTTTGCCAACACGTATTCGATCATCCTTGCCGTGACGGGCCGAGCGGTGGGGAAATTCACCGGCGGCGGTGTGAGCGTGACGTTTGCGGTTATACTGGCCGTGGGTGGGATTCTGTTTGCCTCCGCCTGGGATGCGGTGGGCAGAATTCAGGAGCTGCTGGTCAGCGCAAAGGCGACGTGGCGGTCCATGGCGGCAGCCGCGCTGATGGTTTATGCCGCGCTGGCCTTCACGGCGGTGTATCC
>QKDF01000219.1 GCA_003245395.1 Clostridia bacterium | reverse complement strand
TACGCCTGAATATTTTGGAATGAAGCAGAAAAGCTGCGCTCCGGCATTTGCCGGAGCGCAGCTTTTCTGCTTTTTCAGTGCGAGGAAATATCCTGCCGCTGCAGGTCAAAGATGGCGGCGCACAGCCGATCTTCATCCGCGATACTCATGGGTTGGAACGCGCAGCCGTAACGGGAATCCATCCGGCCGAGATGCTCCTCCCAGCGCGTGTGAACGGTAAAGACAAAGGGACGGTCATTGGACTGATCCAAAAACAGATCCATGACCAGCAGATAGTCGCCAGGATGGAAGAAATTCTGGCTTTGCAACTGCAGCCCGCCAAGACTGACATCCAATACCTTGCACAGCTTGGCATAAGTCTCCTCCTCGTGTTGCCCCTTCTGCGGATAGAGGGAGTTAATGCACAGAACCTTTGCCCGCAGATTGATCGGCTGGCGGAAATTGGAGCGGTGCTCCTCCCTATGATAGGGGTTGAGACAGTCCAGCTTCCAGAAGTTCCGGGTGCTGCCGCTGATTTCGCAGCGCCACACCAGCGGAGGCTGTTCAGGCACCCGAAAAACCAGCTTGAACTCGTCTTTATAAATCACCGGAGGGGCTTCCCTGGCGGAAGTGGGAACCACCATGACCGCGCGGCCGTCAAAATCCTGGACTCGGCCCAGGAATATCAGCTGATTGTCAGGTTTTCGGATTTCACACAGGCAACCGATGGCCTGGTGCAGTTCCCGCAGAGCCTGCCGGATATCCAGACTGGCGTTGGGTGGAGGAGAAATATGGTTGCTCATATGGATGCTCCCTTGCTTCATGCGATTTATGATAGAGTCAAGGCCCGATACAGAATGACCGCCATTTGTGCCCGGGTCAGAGTTCCCTTGGGGTTCAGCTGGCCGGAGGTGCTGCCCTGCAGAATGTTCAGGTTGACCATAGCCGCCACTGCGCCGACCGCGTAGTCAGAGACCGCGGCGCTGTCGGAATACAGTGCCAAAGCGGACCGCTGCCCGTCGGCAATGGTCCAGCCGTCGGCGCGCATTGCACGCAGAAGAAAGACCGCCGCCTGTTCCCGGGTCAGGGGATTGGCGGGATAGAAGTAAGAACCATTTCCCTGCGCAATGCCCAGCGCCTGAGCGGTGGTAACTGCACTGGCGTAAACACTGTCGGACGGGACATCCGCAAAGCCCGCTCCGCTGGAAGCGTTGAAATTAAAGGCGCGGCAGATCATCAACATAAAGCTGCCCCTGGAAATGGATGCGGCGGGAGAATATACTCCTTCGCTGGTTCCATAGACTACACCGGCGCTGTACAGGTATTCAATGGAGGGGACAGCCCAGGAATAGTTGCCCAGATCCGTAAAGTGGGAGGAAGCGGTGGCGGCAGGGGAGGAAACAGTAATCAGGAGTGTACCCGTATAATACGTGCCCCGACTATCAAGCCCGCGGTAGGAAATGGCAACCGTTCCGGTATATCCTGCTGCAGGAACAAACGTGACTAAGGACATGGCTGGGGTTCCGTAAGCAGAATAGGACTGCGTAGAGGATACCGCACTTCCGGTTTGTGTTGCTGAAACATATTGGTATCTAAGCTGACCAAACCCCGAGGCCGGCAGATTAAAGACTGCGCTGACGAAAGTCCCTGCATTCCGGGCATTGCATGCGGCTTGGAACGAGGAGGTCTGGAAAGCAACCGGCGTACCCGCGGTGGTCGAGTAGTAGATAATACCGACGCTGGCAGTCCCGGTGACGGTGACATTGACTGTACCGGAGAAACTGTCCCCGGTCGTGCTGTATCCGGTGAAGCTGATGCTGACTGTGCCAGTCCAGTCGGAGGCGGGAACGAAGGAGACATTGTCCAGATAAAGGCTGGAGGAACGGTAATAGTAGGACGAAGAGGACACCTTACTGCCGTAGCTGGTGGAGGAGGTGTAGTTATAATATAGCGTACCGATGGAGGACGAAGGAAGTGTGAAACGGACGCGGCTCAGGTGGGCATCGGTGAGATCCTCGCAAAGGTTGTCAAAGTCATCCGTATCGAAGTTAAGCGCTGTGTTTTGTGCGGTAGAGTAGGAAATCACGGTAGAGGATGTGGAGCGCACGGTGACATTGACCGTACCGGAGAAACTGTCTCCGGCCGTGCTGTATCCGGTGAAGCTGATGCTGACCGTGCCTGTCCAGTCAGAAGCGGGAACGAAGGAGACATCGTCCAGATAGGGACTGGCGGAGCGGTAATAATAGGACGAGGAGGCCACCTTGCTGCCGTAGCTGGTGGAGGAGGTGTAGTTATAATACAGAGTACCGATGGAGGACGAAGGAAGTGTGAAACGGACGCGGCTCAGGTGGGCGTCGGTCAGATCCTCACAAAGGTCGTCAAAGTCATCCGTGTCAAAAGTAAGCACTGCATTTTTTAGAATGGAATATGAAATTGTGCTGGAGGAAACAGAATTAACCGTAATGCTGACAGTGCCGGAAATGCTGTCCCCGGCTGTGCTGTATCCGGTGAAGCTGATACTGACCGTACCGGTCCAGCCGGAAGCGGGAACGAAGGAGACATAGTCCAGATAGGGGCTGGAGGTTCGGTAATAGTAGGACGAGGAGGACACCTTACTGCCGTAACTGGTGGAGGAGGTGTAGTTATAATACAGAGTACCGATGGAGGACGAGGGGAGCGTGAAACGGACGCGGCTCAGGTGGGCGTCGGTGAGGTCCTCGCAGAGGTTGTCGAAGTCGTCCGTGTCGAAGGCAACCGGCGTATTTTTGTTGGTGGAATACGTGATACTGCCGGTGCTGGAATTGCCCGAAACCGTGATGTCCACTTCTCCTGAGAAGGAATTCCCGGCGGTATCATATCCCTGATATGGAATGGCTACCGTGCCGTTGTATTTGGATGCGGGTACGAAAGAGACGTTGGACAAATAAGGGCTTTTGCCGCGGTAGTAAGCCGTACCGGCGGAAACCTTATTGTCCAGAGCACTGCCGCTGTAATTATAGTACAGGATGCCGCTGGATGAAGACGGCAGGGAAAACGTCACATAGGACAGATCATATCCCGTTCTGGCCTGACAGACGGCAGAGAAGTCGGCAGCTTGAAAATCCACACGGCTCTGTCCGGTTGTGGAATAAGAAATGGCAGAGGAGGTTGCAACGGAGACCGCAATCGTACCGGTGAAAAAAGAACCCGACGAATCGAACCCCGTATATTGAATTGTGGCTGTACCGGAAAATGTATTTTTAGGTACAAAGGATACGTCTTCAATGTTCTTTCCGTTGGCAGTCCCTATATAGTCATAGTTCTCATTGCTGCCCACACCGGCCCCGGGCACGCTTTCGGACACGTATCCATAGTAAAGTGTGCCGGAGGTGGTGGGAACGCTGAGGCTTGTCACATACGCCAGCGAAGTCCCCAGAACATACAGACTTTGAGTATTGATGGAAGCGGCCAGGGAGGAAAAAGACAAAGCGCTGCCCGTGGATACGCTGGCGGTGATAACGGACGCGGTCCGATCCTCCACCGTTACGGTGCAGGTGGCGGAATAGCTCCCTGTCGTAGCGGTAATCGTGGTGGAGCCGGCGCTCACGCCGGTGACGGTTCCGCTCGCGTTCACCGTGGCGACGCTTTCGTTGCCGCTGCTCCAGCTTGCTTCGTCCAAATTTCCGTATAAGGTAGCGGTCAAGGTGGAGGTTCCCCGTGTATAGAGGGAGAGCGTATCGGAACTGAGCGTAATGCCCTGAACTGTGACGTCGCAGGTGGCAAGGACGGTATACGACTGATTGTCGGCCCCCGTTCCGGTGACGGTACAGGTGATGGTTGCGTCTCCGGGCGATACCGGAGTCACAGTAGCGGTTGAGCTGTTGTCCTCCACTGTGGCTACAGCGGGATTGCCGCTGGACCAGCTGTATGACAAGTCGGCAGGTAGCTCGGTCGCAGGGTCCACTACCGCTGCTGTGGCTTCCAGGGCACCAACGACGCCGGAAAGCGTCAGTTCTGTGGAAGAAAGACTAATGCTGAAGGGTGCATCGTCGGCCCGGGCGGGGATGGCAATCAGAGAAAGGCACATAAGCGCCGAGAGCAGAAAGGACAGTCCGCGGCGGCAAAAGGGATGATTCATGGCAGATACTCCTTTACAGAAATTCGGCACTTCGGAAAATATGAGTGCTCAGGTGGTGGCGTCCCAGTCGGAAGTGATGGTAAAGTACGGTGTGTAAGTATTATCGCCGTTATTGGTGTATTTTAGAACAATGGACAATGGTACAGAGTGAACATTGCCGCTTTTGTCGGAAAGATTGATGGACGCCGAGATATTATCTCCCGGACGAGCGGAAGACAGATTGAACACGACGGAAGAGATTGTGTTTTGACTGGAATTCGTTACCAGGGAGATGGAAGAGCTGCGCAGGAAAACCAGGCCTGCCGGATAATAGCTGTCGTCCGCGGGATCAAGATCTGCAACATTTTTAAGGGGTATGGTCGTCTGATCCACGCTGTTCTGGTCACGCCAGTAGAGATTCTCGTTAAACTGAACGGTCAGCGTGCCGTTGCAGGCTCCGTTGGGCGATGAGATGCTCAGGTCGCTGTTCAACGTAAAATTACAGCTGGTGATCATGGGCGCGGATTCATCTACATTGAATACCGGGCGGATTGCACGGAACGCGTCACCGGAGCCGGAGGCACTTTTTCCTACTGTCAGGAACGTGTACCAGGTGTCGCCGCTCATCGCAGAAGCGCAGTTTACCGTAACAGGACTGGATGCCGAAACAGTGGTGGAGTTCTTCAGTACCACGGAACCGGTGGACGGTACTTGGCTGCGGATATAGTTGGCAAAAGTGGTTTTAGCCGTTGACGAGGCGTAGATGTCAAATACAGAGCCTATCATGGTACCGTCCTCATAACAATCCTCAGACATGGCATCCAGAACGGTATAGTCAGAACCATACGTGCTTGCAAACTGGGTTGCCTTATCAGAACTCACATATGTGCTCATAAGATCACGCAGTTTACCCGGTTCGTTGCCATTGACCGCCAGTAAGTAGTCCACTGTGGAGGAGGAATCGACGGTGATGGTCACACTGGGGTTGTTAATGTCCAGAGTGATAATGGGCCGGATGACCTCGGCGGTTTCAAACTGGAAAACATAAGGATTGTCAGTATAGACATTTTGGGAATCACCCTGTAGGACGAAATAGGCGCAGTATTTCGTGCTCGGCTCCAAATCGGTGAGAGAAATGGGAACCGTACTGCCGGAATAGGAGACATGTCCGGTTTTTACCAGGGTGTTGGCGTATTTGGGCTGCATGATGCTCAAACTGGCCGGCTCGCTGGTCTGCGTGGTGTCTGTGCCATCGACGGTTGATTTGGAAAGGTTTGACCAGGTAGAATCCGTAATGACAGTCTGGGGGGTGCTCGTCAGCGTGGTACGGATGGTTTCCACAGGCGCCACCACATAATAGATGGTTCCGCTGCTGCGGGTAAGCTGGACATTCATCACGGCAGAGGTGTCACTGGGTGAAATTGCCGGGAAATTGGTCTGAAACTCCGGGGGTATACTGTCTGTAAATACATGCTTCATTGTATAGGGAGTGGGATATCCGATTTCTACCACATCGTTGGCAAAAGAGTCCGTCAATTCACTGTCGGTCATATTCCCCACCGCCAAATTGCGCATTTCGCTGTAATTGGCGCTTGCAACCGCCCGTACTTCCATGTTGACGCGGCCATTCCATGTATCCCGATTGGTGTTTCCGGCCAGCTCGGTAAAGACCAGACCAAATTCTTGCGTCGTATCCAGGTCCTTCAGTGTTCCAAACGATGTGGAGGAAGTGGAGTCGGAGAGAAAGCTCTGGGAATAGCTGACGCCGTATACAGTGCCGTCGTTGGACAGAATAGAGGCACTGCTACCACTGACCGCCGTCCAATATTCATCGGTTTCCGACTTGGTATACAGCTCAAATTTGCATGTGGAAGAAGAGCGGAAGAGCAGGTCCCACTGCACATTCCCATTGACGCTGTCGGTGGAGACGGGAGTGAGCTTAAAGGACATATCAAAATTGATCGGAGAACCGCCGGTAAGCGTACCCGAGGCGTCCGTGCTGGACAGATTGACCTGGGCAAAGACGGTGGCGAACTGGGTCAGCTTTTGGGGATTTGGGGTAATGATGTTTTTATTGCTGGAGGTGTCGGCGATATTTTGAATCTGGAAATAGTATTTGCCGCCGCTCTCCAGATTCAGATTGGTGTCATTTTTAAAGGTGACAACCACCTTCCCATCGTCGGAGGAGACCACAGCGTCGCGATAGTCGATGACCCAGCCGTCTCCGATTGTCCCCTCGTTGGCCGCGGTGCGCTCCGTCACCAGCTCGGCGGGCGTCTTGGACGCATCATAGAGCTGAATATCTTTGCGCAGAATGCTCACCAGACTGGCCGCGGCGTTGGTGCGCTCCGTGTCGGTTTTGGAGGTATCCTGGGAAGTCTGATAGAGCACAAGGAGCTGCTGCCCCGTGGAAATATCCTGGACGCTTTCGCTGAAGGTGATGGCGATGTCGGTATCCGCCAGAGGGGACAGCCCCGCCGTATCGTTGGTGCGGGTAAAGGACTGGGAAATGGCGGGCGGATTGGTATCCAGCGTATGAATGGTGATCTTCTGTACCGCGACGGAATAGTTGCCCGCCTTGTCCTGGGCCAGGTAGTAGACATCGTAGGCGGTCTCTGCCGTCAGACCGCTGATGGTGATAGCCACTGTTTTGTTGGCTGTGGCGGTGACTTTGCCGCTTTTCAGGGCGTTCATGCCGTTGGCCACCTGGAGCTTTGCCGCTTCGCTGTCCAGCGCGGGAGAAGACGACTGATTGGCGGAGGGCTTGGGATACTCGGTTCCCTCTTTCACAGCCACCCAGTAAATGGTGCCGGCTTCGTCCAAAGCAGCCGACAGAGCCACCGAGGTTTCCTTAATGGAGGTGACGGTGGGGGTGCTCGAAAACGTCGGAGGTGTTTTGTCCACGGTGGTGAAGGATAGCTTTTTGACGGCGGAGCTATGGGCACCGTCTACATCTGTCAGCCACAGATACAGGTCATAGCTGGCCAGTTCGGTCAGCGGCTTGCTGTTGACATAAAACACAGAGGGAACGTTTTTCGTCACGTCCACGCTGCCCATACCCAGATTTCCGGAGACGGCGTTGGCTCGGAAATCCTTGGCGGTGGGAGCTGTGCTGCCCTTGGGCAGAAGCGCATAGTACAGCCGGCAGGTCTTGGTGGGCATCACGGTGACCTGAGCAGCCACATTGGTGATTTTTGACAGATACGGATAGCCCGAGGCGAAGTTGGGCGTGGTGTTGTCCGGAGTGGTGAACGACGCTACTTTCACCGGGCTGTGCTGTCCCCGCGCGTCCACCAGCATGGCGGACAGATAGTAGGATCCGTCGGAAGTCAGTCCGCTGAGTTTGGCGGTATAATCCGTGTTGGACGCGGAAGCCTTAATGGAGCCGCTTTTAAGAACGGTGGCATCGGAGGCGGGAGAGAGCAGCGCCTCCTCCCCTGCGGAGCCATCTGTAATGGATGTAAGGGCCCAGTAAATGGTGCCGGACTTATTTGTCCGCATTACAGCGGAAGCCGAAGTGGGATTGATCTCCTTAATCGTGGGATATCCGGACAGCAGTCTGGGGTCGGCGGAGGATTCTGCCGCCGCCACGGAATCCATGACCGTCCCCTGAATACTGGCCGTCAGGCCGGGACGAATGGTGATGGTATCCGGCACCATAGTGGTGGAGGTACCCGCCGCGTTGACGTTGAGCTCCTGCACGTCGCCGGTTCCGGTGACGGAGGTGCCTACATCCAGATTCAGTTGATCCACGGATGCGCCTGAGGCCACGCTTACCGTGGAGCCGGCCGCATTTTCATCCACGTTCAGCGACATCACGGAGCCTCTGTTCACATTTACGGTGGACTTGGGTGTCAGGGTTGTGATCTCCTTGAGATTTCCGGCCACATCCAGCGTGGTGCCGTCCTCCCCGTCCACCTGTACGTTCAGGAATCCGTCGCTGTCTCCGGTGGCGTCCTCCAAATAGGTGGGGGTGCGGACGCTGGTGGAGTCGATCTTGGTGTCGCCGTCGGCGCGGATGGTGACATATTGGTTGGCCAGGCTGTCCACGATCAGCGAAGGGGCCGTGACATTGCGCAGCAGAATACTGTCGCTGCCGTCATTGCTTTCGCCGGCTCCGCAGATCACGATTTTGCCCAGAACCGTCACATTCTCGAGGTTTACATAACCTTTGCCTACGCCGCCGGTAATGTACAGGTTTCCGGTGATGGTGGTGTCCCGCAGGGTGACGCCGTCGGCGGAGATGGTCACGTTTCCGTACACACCGCCAAGGGTCTGATCGCCGGAGGTATTCACCAGGGTTCCGATGGCGTTGACCAGCATGACGGCCATCTGACCGCGGGTGATGCTCTGTTTAGGCTTGAAAGAGCCGTCGGTATAACCGTGGAGAATTCCTTCGGATACGGCGCTGGAGATCAGCCCGCGGCTCCAGGTGCCGATGCTGCGGCTGTCGGTGAAGTCCGTGGTTTCACCGGACTGATTGTCCAACATCAGATTGCGGCTGAGAAGAACCGCCGCTTGTTCGCGCGTCACCGTGTCGTAGGGAGATGCGGTGGTGGCGGAGGTGCCGTTGAAATAGCCCGTATTATAGCCGATATTGATATCGTCGTAATACCAGTCAGTGGATTTGACGTCCGAAAACGGGACGGTTCCGGTTTCGTCGTAGCCAAACGCCCGGTTAATCAGCGTGACAAATTCCGCTCGCGTGATAGCGCGGTCGGCGTTTAAGTTTCCGCTCAGGTCTCCCCGCATGACTCCCCAGGAAACCAGCTTTTCAAGATAGGGGTCCATCCAGGACGCAGCGTGGACAGAGGGGGTTAACGCCGGCAGCAAAGAAATCGCCATCGCTGCCGCCAGCAGAGCCGACATCAGCCGCGTTTTGATCCTGTGCAGACGGGGCAAGTCATTGTTCATCATACCAAGAGTCCTTTCGGAAAAAATTTAACCGGAATCAGCCGGCGACGCGGTTGCGGATCTGCTGACTGAAGACCGCCTCCCGCACCAGAACTTCCTCGTCGTGGATCATGCCCACGAATTCCGCGGACACAATTGTGTGTCCGCCGGATTGAGAGGGTGTATGTCGGATCACTTTTGCCTTCAGAAGAAGCGGGTAAGTCATGATTGGAATAGCCAGCTCCACAATTTCGCCCATCTCCGGTGGGGGGGTGCAGACAAAGGCGATTCCCCCACAGCTTAGATCGTGGCTGACAATGGCGCGTCTCCCCTGCCAGGAGCCGGAGACGGGATAAAGAAAGCTGTCAAAGCAAACGGGTACCCGCAGATTCTGCCGCGCCTCTATCCCGAGGGGGCTGATGCGTTCCACAACCAAAACGTCATTTCCACGGCTGTCGATGATGCTGCCCTTCATGCCGGGCAGATCGTCGGCCATGCCGATCAGTTGTATGACGTTGTGCTCCAGCACATGTCCGATTCCGCCGTCAAGTACCCGCACATGCCATACGTTCTCGGAGGGAGCACTCTCCAGAATGCCGCGGGAGAGCGGGGTGTTTCGGCTGTCAGTAATCATACACGGATAATTCAGTGCCATGTTACGCCTCCTTGTGCGCAGCGGCGTCCGGCCCCTCGGCGTCGGAGCGACGGCGGGTCCGGTCGGGGTTGGAAGGATCAAATTCCAAAAAGTAAATGTAGATATCTACGATGGCCTGATATAAAGAGGGCGGGATTTCCTCGCCCAGCTCCAGGCGGGAGAGCATCGTGGCCAGAGAGTTGTCTTCGTAGACAGGCACGCCGTTTTCGGTGGCCACCTCCACGATCTTTTCGGCCAGATACCCCATTCCGGAGGCAACCACAACCGGCGCACGATCCGCGCCTTCGTACTGGAGGGCCACTGCCCGCCCTGTGGGCAGATTTGGCGTGTCAAACTTTGACATTGATGCTGTCCCTCCCATTAAAGATTGTAGGAAATATTTCGGAAACCGTCAAGAGGCGTTCCAGCTTTTCTACCTGGACGGCCCCGGCTTCCAGTCCGTTATCTCTGAGGATTTCCGAAAGGGTGCTTTGAATCTGATCTGAAAACGAGGCGACCTGCTCCGGACAGCGTACATCCAGATTGACCGTTTTTCCCCGGCAGGTCAGCACCACATCAAACAGGCCCAAAGACTGCACGTCCGCTTTGAGAAGCAGCCGGATTGTGCGGGGTTGGCCGTCTCCCTGCTCCTGATTTTTTTCCGCGTCGGGATCGACCCACAGCTCGGAGAACATGGTCCGATTCTTCCACTTAAGGGGGAGAAGATAGTGGTTGAGCGGCATATAGACACTTTCGTTGACCAGCTGCGAATTCACCAGATTGCGGAAGACCTCCTGTGCCTCGGTACCCATGGAGCCCCGGAGGGCCGTGCCGGCTGCGGCAGCCAAATGGTCGGCGAATACGCTGTGCCCTGTTCCTTGCCCGGATGCGGCGTGATGGAGGAGGCTGAGCAGGGCTGTATCGTCCAGATTGCCCAGACTGTCTTTTAAAGCTCCGTAATTCATCAGATGGTGCAAAGAGACCAGCAGGTTTTCCTGCGAGCCATTTTCGTATCTGGACACATCCAGCACCAGCATGGTCAGCAGCCCCCGGGCGCGCCCCATGTCGTGAGAACGGCCCACATAGTCGGACAGATACGGCACAATCTGGCTTTGCAGCAGCTTGAGGTTTCCGGTCCGGTCTCCGGCGGCAATGCCGTTTTGCAGCAGGGAAATAAACTCCGTCACCCGTCCGCCCCAGCTGCGGGGCATGGCTCTGGCGATCTGATTGAGACGCAGCATCAGGGTCGCTTCGATATGGTCTGTGGCGGCCCAGTCGCCGTACTGCTTCAGAAATTGCCCGATGTCACCCTGCAGGCCCAGAGAGCCGGCATTGCGGTACGCCGAGCGCAGCAGGTCAAACAGCGGGCCGCCAAAACGGGTGCCGGAGGCAGCCTGATCCTTGAGAAACTGCAAAAATTCCCCTTCACTCATCTCCAGCATTTGCAGAACACGGGACAGTTCACTTGCCGTCCCGGCCTGCAGGCCCGAGGAAACTATGGTTCGGGAGTTTCCTGACAGCAGACGGACCAGCTCGCTCACCGTATCGCCGGAGCTGTTCAGCCTCTGGAGAAAAGATTGGAAGTTGGAGTCATAGCGCAGGGGGCCGGACTGTCCTTCGGAGGCGCTTTGCTGCTCACCGGTGTTGGCGTCCGGACGGGTTACCCGGGAGGGGTTTGGAATATTTTGAACGCTGGGGTCGTTGATGGTATTTGGAATGGAGCGGTTGCCCGCAGCCGTGTCATAGCCGGGAGTGGAATTTGTAATGTTCATGATTTCAGGCATAAGCGACGACCCCGTTTCACTTTTAGGATTTTCGGCAGATCAATTCTTTCAAAAGGGCTTAACTTTTGAGGAAACAGACCGATAAATAAAACAGATACCAAGTATCTCTTTACGGGATGCTCCGGTATAGAAACAGAAAACATAAAGAAAGGCGACTTCTTTTATGGGTAACGACGGCAGCGAAAGCATCCTGGACACTTATCTCTACGAAACCGGCTCCCTGTTGGAACAGCTTGACAGTATTGTCCTTGCTGCCGAGCAGGCCGACACATTTTCACAGAACGATGTGAATGAGATTTTCCGCATCATGCACACCATCAAGGGCGCTTCTGCCATGATGGAATACGACTCCCTTTCCACGGTGGCACATCGGATGGAAGATTTGTTTTTTGTCATCCGAGAAAAAGGAATGGACATTGTGGCGGAGGAAAACCGTCCCGCTTTGTTTGACCTGATTTTCCAATCCATTGACTATTTCCGCGGAGAAGTGGAGAAAGTCGAAAACGGCCAGCCCCTTTCCAATAACATCGGCCAGCTCCTTGAAAAAATTAATAGTTTAATTGCGAAAATTAAGGGAGAAGAGCAGCAGGCCGAGACACCAAAGTCTTCCTCCGTTCCCGCGCCGACGGCTACCCCCGCTTCCGGATCGGCCGCTTCCGTTTCTGCGGCGGCACCCGTTTCCGCCGCAGCTGCTGACGCCGGCTTTCCCTGTACGCTGCGCATCTTTTTTGACGAGGGCGTGGGGATGGAAAATCTGCGGGCGTTCATGCTGGTAACGGAGATCCGCAGCATCTGCAGCGAGGAGGATTTCACATTCTCTCCCGCCAACGTGGAGGAAGCGCCCGAAACCGCCGAGACGATTGTATCCCAGGGCTTTTTGATTTCGTTCCGCAATGCGGAAGACCGAGATAAGGCTGCAAAGGTGGTGGCGTCCTCCGGCTCGGTAAAAGGATATCAGACCGGCGATGCATCACCAGAGGCGAAAGCACCGCAAAAGACCGCCGGCGGAACCTCGGCACCGCAGAAGAAGGCCGCGGCGGAAACTGCCGGCGCTCAGGCGGCGCAAGAGGGCGGAGCGGCTCAGCAGGGTCAGTCGGCCCAGCATACCCGAGAGAACCTCATCAGCGTCAACCTGAGCAAGCTCAATCACCTGATGGATGTGGTGGGCGAAATTGTCATTACTGAATCCATGCTCACGGCGTCCTCGGATCTGAAGGATCTGAAACTGGACAACTTCAGCAAGTCCGCCCGGCAGCTGCGCAAGCTGACAGATGAACTGCAGGACGTGGCCATGTCGCTGCGAATGGTTCCCCTGTTGGCTACCTTCCAGAAGATGCAGCGCATCGTACGGGACATGGGCCGCAAGCTGGACAAGCGGGCCCGTCTGGTTCTGGAGGGTGAGGATACCGAGGTTGACAAGACCGTGGTGGACAACATCGGCGACCCGCTGATGCACATTGTCCGCAACTCCATGGATCACGGAATCGAGGAGAGCGAAGACGAGCGGATCGCCGCGGGTAAGGACCCGGTGGGCGAGATCGTCCTTTCCGCCGCGCATACTGGCGGTGAAATTGTCATCCAGGTTCGGGATGACGGCCAGGGCGTCAACCTGGACAAAGTGCTGAAAAAGGCCATCGACGTGGGTATTGCCAGCCCGGATCTGGAGTACAGTGAGCGGGAAATCCTGAATTTCCTTCTGATGCCGGGCTTTTCCACCAACACCCAGGTTACGGAGTTCTCCGGCCGTGGTGTGGGTATGGACGTGGTCAAAAAGAATGTGGAGGAGGTGGGCGGCGCCGTCTCCATCACCAGCGTGCCCGGGCAGGGCATGACCACCACGCTGCGTATCCCTCTGACCATGGCGATCATGGACGGAATGGAAGTGACTGTGGGCGGTTCCCTGTTTACAATTCCCATCCACAATATCCGCCAGTCCTTCCGGATGAACAGCTCCGATATTATCCACGATGCCTCCGGCGGCGAAATTGTGCGGATTATGGATACGGTTTATCCTATTGTCCGGGTCAAAGAGGCTTACGGTCTGGCGGAAGGAT